>CAZRYI010000214.1:0-4084 GCA_964604255.1 uncultured Nitrospirota bacterium | reverse complement strand
GTTCGATCAACAGACGCCGCTGTAAGTTTGTGATCAGAACCGTAGGGCAGACATTCATCGAAAGCCATAATAATGTCAGCACCCAGGCTGACTTCTATTTCAATGGCTTTTTCGGGCGAAATAAAATGGCGTGAACCGTCAATATGTGATTGAAAGGCCGCCCCTTCTTCGCTGACTTTGGTGAGCCCACTTAGACTGAAAATCTGGTAACCACCACTATCCGTCAAAATAGGATGATGCCATCCGATGAATCGATGGAGTCCGCCCCGCTCTTCAATGAAACGATGTCCCGGCCTGAGATAAAGATGGTAGGCATTTGAAAGCATCATCTGCACACCCAGGCCTTCAAGATCCTCGGGAGACATTCCCTTAACCGATCCAAGTGTGCCAACCGGACAAAATGCCGGTGTATCAATCACACCGTGGGCCGTTCGGATTCGCCCAAGACGCGCCCGACCGACATCATCAGGCCGACCTTTTGAATCTGAAAGCACTTCAAAATGCGGCATCGTCACAACTGTATTTTCCATACTCATCTATTTTAAATCTTTAACCGTTAACCGGAAACTGTCAACTGAGAACCATTCTTTTTCACATTTGTTTTGGCGCAGAGATTCCCAGAATATCGAGCCCATTTTTTAAGACAATACGAATCGACGAAATCAAAACAAGCCGCGCTTTTGTCTGTATTTGATCATCAGTAATCACGCGACAGTTAAAATAATAGCGATGCAACATGCCAGCCAGGGTCTGCAAATAAAAGGTTAAACGATGCGGTTCCAGGGCCTCTGCCGCAGATTGGATCAGGTCGGGATAGTGTGCAAGTTGCTTAATCAAAGCTTGCTCTTCCTGTAGCGAAAGCAATGCAAGGTCTTCAATCCGGGTCTCACGAATGATCGTCGTCATTGCCCATCCCTGAACTTCTGCAACACGGGTGATGCTGCAAAGACGCGCATAGGCATACTGAACATAATAAACAGGATTTTCACTAGAGGCTTTTTTTGCCAATTCGAGATCAAAATCAAGCGTGGTATCCGCACGGCGCATCAGAAAAAAGAAACGTGTGGCATCAACGCCCACCTCATCCATGACCTCGCGCAGGGTCACAAATGAACCTGCGCGTTTCGACATTTTAACCGCTTTGCCATCGCGCAGCAGGTTCACCAGTTGATGAATGAGGATGGTCAAGCGTTCAGGTGGATAGCCCATTGCGACGGCGGCGGCTTTGACGCGCGGAACATAACCATGGTGGTCGGCACCCCAGATATCAATGAGGCGATCATAGCCTCGTTCAAACTTATTCCGGTGGTAGGCGATGTCAGAAGCAAAATAGGTCAGCGCGCCATTGCTGCGAATCACCACCCTGTCCTTGTCATCTCCAAATTGCGTTGTTGCAATCCAGCTTGCACCCTCTTTTGTGAAAAGCATATTTTTCGATTTCAAGAACGCAAGAGCCTCGGAAACTTCGGAAAGGCCATCTCCTTCTTTTTTCACATGGAGTGTTTTTTCAGAAAACCACTGTTTGAAATGAACGCCGAAATCGCTGATATCTCTTTTAATCCAGGAAACAATGGTGTCAAAACTATATTGTGTAAAAAAGGGCAGATGATCGTTTTCTGAACCTTGTAGATAACGATCACCTCCACTTTTTTTTATCGCTTCGGCAATTTCAATGACATACTGCCCCTGGTAACTTCCCTCTGGCAGGCTCACCTTTTCACCAAAAAGTGCCCGGTAGCGCAGGTAGGTGGATCGGCCCAGAATACTCATCTGGGCACCGATATCATTCAAATAGTATTCACAATCCACACGATGTCCGACCGCTTCAAGCAGGCGGGCCAAGGCCCCACCTAAAGCCGCAGCGCGACCGCTGGCAACATGGAGCGGCCCGGTCGGATTGGCACTGACAAATTCAATCTGAATTTTTTGAGGGGAAGTAGACTCTTGATGCCCAAAGCCTGCTTGCTGATCATGAATATCCAGCAGGGTTTGAAACCAGTAATCAGCACTTAGAAAAAAATTGATGTAGCCCGGCCCCGCGATTTCGATTTTTTCAATCCAGGGGTACTGATTTTCGGGCTGACCGACTTTATTTTCTAATCTTGAAACGAGTATCCGAGCGATTTCCCGAGGGGATTTTTTTTCGATTTTTGCAAGAGAAAGCGCCAGAGTTGTTGCAAAATCACCTTGCCCTTCATGTTTCGGTGTCTCTAAAACAATCGCCGGGACTTCCGAGCCGCTCAATACTCCCAGAGATCGGCACGAAGCAAGCGTCTCCTTCAGTATGAGAGCCAGTGCATCTTTCCCGCTACTTTCCTGAGTCTTCATTGTCACCAGCGATCCCTACCCAAACAAAACAAACGCGCCATTATAGTTTGTTCATTTGTTTTGTCAAATTGAGTGGCTGAAAGCAATCGTGGTTTAGGGAATTTATTGTTACCGATGAGACAGGAGGAAGAACGGGAATCACAGTAAAACGAAAGAATTTTAAGAATCGTCTGATTTAAGTGTCGCCCAAGTACCGGATAGGGGCGTGAGGGCTCGAACACCGGGAAAGACTGCCGTGTCAAAGGAGCTGTTGTACCAGACTTCAAGATCTTTTGCGCCGCTTCCAGAAAAGCCTCCTCTGGAAAAAAGAGCCCCGTAGGCTGCAAATGCGTCATGAAATTCCATGTCCCCCCCCGTGTAGAAAAGACCTTCCAGGTTGATACTTTCCAAAGGAATCGGATCTCCTTCCGGCGGAGTTGCAAGAACTTCCCTGCCAGGCTGTCCACCCTGAACAACGACATCACCATCAATGAAAAAATAGCCTTTGTATTGAGCACCACCAATAAGCAGCGGTGCCGGGTTACTCTGCTCATCACGGACAATCCAGACCAGGCGGAAGTTAGGGTTTTCCTGCCCGGAGACCTCGAAAAGCTCGTCAAAAGTACCTACGACAACACCGTATTTTTCCAGCTTGCCATCTTCCGAAGAAACGGTATAAACCTCGCCATTCGCTCTTAGAAAACGCCTTAAATCGACTTGACCTTCGTCGTCCGGATTGGCTTCATTAAGGGAAACATCTACTTGCTCCGACACGCTGTTGAGTGTGTCGAAGGAAGTTCCATCATCATCCAGTGCGATTTCTTGCTCAACATAAATGGCGATATTGGGATCGTCATTCCCACCAATATCACTATAGGTATTTCCGTTATAACTGACACCTCCACCCGAAGGAAGTTTAGTCGGAACCCTACCAACGGCGGCACCAAGGTTTGCCTCAGCTTCACCGGTGTAGCGAATCTCCCCCCAGTGCGCCCAGATCGGCAAAGCATCTTCAGAAAAAACAACACCCTGGATGCCAGAGGTAATCGGCCCGATTGGATTACGGGCCAAGTCCACCCTGATTCTCTTTCTTGCACCATCACCGCTGATAGCAGTCACTTCAACCGTGCAACGCCGTCTGTCACCATCGACAGGAGGATCAGGGGGCCCAACAGGTTCGGCAGGCGCGTAAAACTTGATCTCCGTAATTTCCCCCATCACCTTCAATTCAGAAAAAGGACCATTAGGATGAGCTAGAAAAGAGGCATCCGAAATAGTCAAACCGGGATACTGCGAATCACCTTCACAGGGGATAGTTTCTGAGATTGGCAAGTCAGACAAAAAGGTTTTCACCCCACCAGAACCAATGCCACTCGTGTAATTGTCCGGGAATGATGACGGATCCATCACCCATGAAACGACCTGATCCACACCCGATTCCACCAGGTATTGTGAGTTCATCTCATGTTCGGTGAAGCGGGAAACACCCAACTCCTGGGTAGAGGATCGGAAGGAAATCAGGGCAATGCTGCCGCCGAGGCTTAAGACCATGATAGCAATAATCATGGCGATGCCCTGCTGGTTTTTTCGTAGGATCGACTTCATCTTTAGGTGTTTTTCAACCATATATTATAAACAAATTCCCGCGTGCGATAACCATCGTTTTCCGGATAATCCTTATCCGGGTGGTTCGTCCGGGCAGTCAAAGTTAAAACCACTTTCCAGATCGCCGCCCTTTCGGCAGCGGTTTTGGGAACAGGATTGCCATCCACATCAA
>CAZRYI010000213.1:2467-4140 GCA_964604255.1 uncultured Nitrospirota bacterium | reverse complement strand
GTGTTCGGATCTCAAACTGCTCCCGAGACTTCTTATCAACATGGGGAGACCTCAAAACTGTATATTTACTGATTTTTGTCGGAAGCGGAATTGGACCAGAGACTTTTGCACCGGTACGAATAACGGTATCAACAATCTCACTCGCGGAGCGATCAAGCTGGCGATAGTCATAACCCTTCAAGCGAATTCTTATCTTTTGTTCCACAACGCGTTACTCCGTTCTCAATCAAATTCGCTTATTTAATGACCTTCGTAATCACACCTGCGCCGACTGTCCGACCGCCTTCCCGAATGGCAAAACGAAGCCCTTCGGTCATTGCGATTGGCATAATCAGCTCGACTTCCATTTCGGCATTGTCCCCAGGCATTACCATCTCAACACCTTCCGCTAACTTAGCAACACCAGTCACGTCAGTTGTACGAAGATAAAACTGAGGACGATAACCATTAAAGAAAGGAGTATGACGCCCACCCTCGTCTTTGGTCAAAATATAGGCCTCGGCCTTAAAGACGGTATGCGGCGTAATACTACCTGGCTTTGACAGCACCATCCCCCGTTCAACTTCTTCTCTTTTTGTGCCACGAAGCAAAATGCCGACGTTATCCCCAGCTTCTCCGCGATCTAGGAGTTTTCGAAACATCTCGACACCCGTCACGATCGTTTTACGCGTGTCTTTAATGCCAACAATTTCAATTTCCTCTCCGACCTTAACCAGACCTTTTTCAATTCGACCAGTTACAACTGTTCCACGTCCAGAGATTGAAAAAACGTCCTCAATCGGCATAATGAAAGGCTTGTCGATTTCCCGTACAGGCGTCGGAATATAAGTATCAACTGCCTCCATCAACTTGAGAATGGATTCCACGCCAACAGGGCTTTCATCGCCCTCTAAAGCCTTCAGGGCAGAACCGATCACAACAGGAATATCATCGCCAGGAAAGTCATAGGACGACAAGAGCTCCCTCACTTCCATTTCGACCAGCTCCAAAAGCTCCTCGTCATCAACCATGTCTGCCTTATTAAGATAGACAACGATGAAAGGCACACCCACCTGACGAGCAAGCAGAATGTGCTCTCGGGTCTGTGGCATTGGGCCGTCTGCAGCAGAGCAGACCAGAATCGCGCCATCCATTTGCGCCGCACCGGTGATCATATTTTTAACGTAATCGGCATGACCAGGACAATCGACATGAGCATAATGGCGGTTATCCGTCTGATATTCGACATGGGCAATTGCGATTGTAATCCCACGGTCCCGCTCTTCCGGTGCGCGATCAATTGAATCGTAAGCCAGATAATCTGCATACGACGGATCTTTATCGGCCAACACCTTAGTAATCGCCGAAGTCAATGTCGTCTTTCCATGATCGACATGCCCAATTGTCCCGATATTCAGATGCGGTTTTGTCCGCTCAAACTTTGCCTTTGCCATTACACTACTCCTCCACTCTTCACGATTCTTTTCCTCTCTGCCTCACAAACAAACAGAACAAAGAAGACACTAAAAATAAATACTATACAAACAAGCATTCCATCAGGAGGACACACCCTGATTCTTAGCAATAATTTCTTCCGAAATATTGCTTGGCACAACCTCGTAACAAGAAAACTGCATAGTAAAAACACCACGCCCTTGCGTCATTGACCGCAAATCCGTTGCATAACCAAACAT
>CAZRYI010000213.1:0-2367 GCA_964604255.1 uncultured Nitrospirota bacterium | reverse complement strand
TGAGGCTTCCCGACATTCGCTTCAACCTTAAATTCCCGCTTTAAGCGATCAACAATGATTTCCAGATGCAACTCACCCATCCCGGAGATAATCGTCTGCAAGGTTTCTTCGTTTGTTGAAACATGCAGAGAAGGATCTTCATGACAGAGTTTGCCAAGCGATAAGCCTAACTTCTCTTGATCTACCTTTGTTTTCGGTTCGATTGCGAGAGAAATAACGGGCTCAGGAAACTGCATCACTTCAAGCAGAATCTTATTATTTTCGTCACACAAAGTATCGCCCGTCTTAGCGCCCTTCAAACCCACAGCAGCAGCAATATCACCGGCCTTTACTTCCTGAATATCCTCACGCTTATTAGCGTGCATCTTCAGAATTCGCCCGATTCGATCTCGACTCCCCTTTGTCGAGTTGTAGACATAAGAACCAGCAGAGAGGGAACCGGAATAAACCCGAAAATAAGTCAATTGCCCCACAAAAGGATCGGACATAATCTTAAAAGCCAAGGCCGAAAAAGGCTCACTACTTTTTGCCTCACGCGTCAAATCCTCACCCGTCTTCAAATCAACACCGACAACGGGCGGAACATCAAGCGGTGAAGGCAGAAAAGACACGATAGCATCAATTAAGAGCTGCACACCTTTATTCTTAAAAGCAGAGCCGCAAACGACAGGAACAATCTTCATTTGAAGCGTTCCCTTGCGCAAGGCCGAACAAATCTCTTCAGCCGCGATTTCTTCCTCCTCAAGAAACTTTTCCATCAAGGCATCATCGAAATCAGCAATGGACTCAATCATCTTATTGCGATACTCCTGAGCAGAGTCCGTGAGGTCTTCAGGAATATCACCCACGATATACTTTGCCCCAAGGGTTTCGTCATCAAAAAAGACACCCTTCATCTCTATCAGATCAACACAACCCCTCAAACCGGCCTCTACTCCGATCGGAATCTGAACACAAACAGGGTTAGCACCGAGCCTATCCACCATCGTTTTCACGCTGGCAAAAAAATCAGCACCAATTCGATCCAATTTATTCATAAAGGCAATTCTTGGCACACCATAGCGGTCAGCCTGACGCCAGACGGTTTCGGATTGAGGCTCAACACCCTGCACTGAATCAAAAACCGCGACAGCCCCATCAAGCACACGCAAAGACCGCTCCACCTCAATCGTAAAATCAACATGCCCCGGTGTATCAATAATATTAATCCGCTTGTCATGCCAGAAGCAGGTTGTCGCCGCGGAAGTAATTGTAATGCCTCGCTCCTGCTCCTGAGCCATCCAGTCCATGGTTGCATTTCCGTCATGAACTTCGCCAATTCGATGCGTCACACCGGTATAAAAGAGGATACGCTCTGTGGTCGTGGTCTTACCGGCATCAATATGAGCCATAATGCCGATATTCCGCGTGTCCTTTAAAGAACTTTCCTTAACCACTTACAAATTCCCCAGCAATAGCGCATTAAAAAAGGTGAAGGTAAAATCCCTCCACCAAATAAAAACAAAAAAAATTAAATAGGCACTACCAGCGATAATGCGCAAAAGCCTTATTAGCTTCAGCCATGCGATGCGTATCTTCCCGCTTCTTCACAGCAGCTCCGGCATTTTTAGAAGCATCCAAGAGCTCGGCAGCCAACTTATCACGCATACTGCGCCCCGAACGCTGCGCCGCAAAACGCGTAAGCCAGCGGAGCGCCAAGGTCGTTCGACGATTATAATGGATCTCAACCGGCACCTGATAGGACGCTCCACCAACACGGCGAGACTTCACCTCAACCTTCGGCTTCACATTCTCAACAGCACTTTTAAAGACCGCCAGGGGATCTGAACCGCTTTTCTCCTGAATCTTATCGAAGGCGCCATAACAGATTGACTCAGCAATGCTACGCTTTCCGTCAGACATAATTAAACTAATAAACTTCGTAATAAGCCGATCATTATATCTCGGATCGGGCAAAACTTCTCTTTTTATAACAACTTTTCTTCTCGGCATTTCCAGCTAACCCTTATTTCGGTGTTTTTGCCCCGTACTTCGAACGACCCTGTTTTCGATCCGCCACACCCACCGTATCAAGAGCGCCCCGAACAATGTGATAGCGCACGCCAGGAAGATCCTTTACCTTACCGCCGCGAACCAAAACAATCGAATGCTCCTGGAGATTGTGCCCCACACCAGGAATATACGAAGTCACTTCAATACCATTCGTCAGGCGCACACGAGCCACTTTCCGCAATGCAGAGTTTGGCTTTTTTGGCGTCGTTGTATAAACGCGCACACAAACACCTCGCCTTTGAGGAGAACCTTTCAAGGCGGGACTCTTCGTCTTTGAACGCGCTTTTACTCGTGCATTCTTGATCAATTGATTAA
>CAZRYI010000212.1:0-4157 GCA_964604255.1 uncultured Nitrospirota bacterium | reverse complement strand
AAAGGCCCAGTGGATCAATCTTAAACAATAAATCATAAAATCGAAACAGCCGCTGATGTTCCTTGTTGAGGATCAGCGAAGCAAACTTTATTCCCTGTATTTTCCGCTAGTTTCTCACGGTAGCCTCCTCACCTTGATCATAGCTCATGTTTAGCCGCTTTTAAGATCAGAGTGGCTGCAATGAAGACCTTCAATAAAAATCAATCATTATACGGGAAATGGGTAGTTTATTTAATAATTCGGCTGGATTTTGATTTTTGAGTCCTCTAAAATATGCTGTGGGAAATTACAGACCCTGGTCTGTCGTAATACATATTGTCGCTGAAGTTGGAGCGAAGGTTGGAAGCTACAAAATAAAAGTATCTTAGATGTCATCATACTTACACTTTACTTAAATAAAGGATATAAGATGAAAATAAAACGTTATATGGCCTTATTGATGATCGTAGGTTTTTCTTCTGCCTGTGCCCCGGCATATTATGAATCTGTTTTTAGAGACGGGGAAGTGATCTCCCCGAAAGATCAATTACTGTTAAAGGTTTCTATTGAGAAGAGAGACTGGAAGTCGGCTTACAAAATTGCGAATACTTATCCCGAAGTTAAAAATACTTTTCATGATATCGGACGTATTCAGGATGCTGTACTAGTCTACGATGATTGTTCGCAAGGCATTAAACAAGATCTTTTTTCCTGTTTAAAATCAGATGCCCAAATATTTAATAGCGTTCCCCAAAAGACTCACCTGGGCAAACATACCCATCAGTTTGTCGTTGATTTTATGGCTCAAATGCAAAATGAAATGTCTGTTTCCAGGAAAGCGGGAGAAAAAAGAAACTTAGAACTGGCAAAAATAGAACAACGGAACCGAAAACTTCGCAAAAGGAACGCCGAACAAAGACGCCTCAGGAAAGAAGCACTTGTTGCAGAACGCGAGCGAACAGCGATCAGGAAGTCTAAAAAGGTCAAAGCAGCAGAAAAAAGAAACCTGGAACTGGCAAAGATAGAACAACAGAACCTGGAACTCCGGAAAAGAGATGAAGAACAGAACCGCCTCAGGAAAGAAACGCTTGACACAGAACGTCGGCAAAAAACGATCAAGAAGGTTGAAAATATCAGGAAAGTCGAGAAGCCAAAATCAGAACAGCTTAAGAGACGTTTACATGAAATAAACTGGTCGAAACAGGCTGGTGAGGCCGGCATCCGCGACGAAATGGCTGTAGCAGAGGTACCTTTCAATGAAATTCTTTTGGATATGATTGAAAATAAAGACAAATCATATAACTTTGGTTTGGATATTTCACCTCCCAATCACGTCGTACTTGCGCACAGCGATCCCGTCATTCAAAAATCCTTGGAGATTATCCTTAAAAACATTGGGGAAGTAACTCGGAAAACAAGGCTTAAAACCCGATATATCTTTGTCTCTTACGAGGCAGGAACTCATAATTTACAGTATAAGTTCAAAACAAACGAAGCCCGGGCTTACGCAAAAAAATTAAAAGCAAAGGCTCCAAGAGTTGCGGAAGAATACATCAAGTCCGTTTCAATAAAGGCCCTGGATCGCCATAAAAAGGGAAAGTAGTGAAACCACCCTCATGACTGACCCACTCAGAAGGCTGCGCAAAGCACTTCGGAGCGATCCTTTTTGGAGTAAGAAAAATTGCCACTATCGGTGGCGTGGCGGGTACCGTCGGCCATCAACCTCAATCCCGCTTTGGAGAGCGCTTCAAACGTCGTTTTGGTCTGACCCCTTCCGCACTGAGACGCACTAGAATGCCTGTTGACGGAGAAACTTTGACTGCAAACAAAGAGTAGAGCCAGTCCATCCCTGCTATCATTCCTCTTGAAACCTGGCTTTTCAGACAAAAACAAACGCTGTTTCCGCAGTGCAAAAAAAGGAGTTTAATAATGAGAAAAATTTGGATCATGATGTTCTTGCTATCTTTTTTGAGTACTCAGGCCCATGCGGGTCTGCAAACGAAAGAGATTAAATATCAAGTGGATGGCACTGAGTTTAGCGGTTTTCTGGCCTTTGATGACGCTATTTCGGGTCCGCGTCCCGGTATCCTGGTTGTACATGAATGGTGGGGACATGATGCGCATTCCCGCAAACAGGCAAAGATATTGGCGAAACTGGGATACACGGCCTTTGCGCTCGACATGTATGGCACGGGCAAGCTGGCCAAACACCCTGAAGACGCTAAAAAATTTATGACTGCCGCAGTGGGCCAATTGCCTCAGGCCGAAAAGCGCTTTAAAGCTGCCTATGAAATTTTGTTGAAACAAACAACGGTTGATCCTAAAAATATCGCTGCAATCGGTTACTGTATGGGAGGTGGCATCGTGATGCACATGGCCCGGACGGGTGTGGTCGAGTTGAAAGGTGTTGTCAGTTTTCATGGCAGCTTTGCATTTGCGACACAAACGCCTTCCGTCTCTGGAAAAAGCAACTCGAAAGTACTGGCTTTTACCGGAGCAGATGATCCCTTTGTGCCAATGGAATCTGTGCAGGCCTTTGTAAAATCCATGACAGAAGCGGGTATAAACTACCAACTACTTAGCTATCCCGGTGTTCGACACAGTTTCACTGTTTCAGGGGCCGATAAAATGGGAGAAAAGTTTGGGCTGCCCTTGCTTTATGACGCGGCGGCAGACAAAGACTCCTGGCACCGCACACAAGTTTTTTTCAAAGAGATTTTTTAAATAATGGAACCGTTTAAAAACCTGTTCAATGAAACCATCATTACAGGCATGGGTGATCACTTTTTGAAGGCCTGGTCTGATTTTGACCGGGCCGGTTTTATCCGCGCTGCGACCGCCAACTTAGTGGACTTAGAACTCAAAGAGCGTTCTGATCAAATCACCCAAGCCCTGTGTAACTACCTTCCAGACGATTTTGTTCATGCAGGGAAAATCATGCTGGCAAGTCTCACACCTGAAAATGGCAGCGATTTATCGAATATCCCTGTCAATACACAGGGTATCTCCGGCTGGGCGGTGATGCCAATGACGCACTACGTTGGACTACGCGGCTTGAAGCATTTTGAACTCTCCATGACCCTGCTCAGAGAAATGACTATCCGTTCTTCCTCCGAGTTTGGCATTCGATTTTTTATCATCGAAAAACAAAAAGACACACTCAATATGTTAATGCATTGGACAAAACATGAAAATGAACATGTGCGACGGCTGGTCTCCGAAGGCTCACGACCGCGACTGCCCTGGGCCATGCGCCTGATGGCACTCGTAGAAAACCCTGCACCGCTGTTGCCTTTGTTGGAGGCACTTAAAGACGATCCTTCGGAATATGTACGCCGTTCTGTCGCAAATAACTTAAACGATATTGCTAAAGATCACCCTGAACTTGTTGCCGATGTTGCGCAGCAATGGTTGCTGGGTGCACCCCTCAATCGACAAAAACTGGTTCGACACGCCTGCCGAACGCTCATCAAACAAGGGGATCAAAGGGTTTTGAAGGTGCTTGGTTATGATCAGCCTCGACTTGAATGCCAACTCAAGATCTTGACACCAACAGTAGTATTCGGAGAAGCACTTCAGTTTGAAATTGCCTTGAGTCCTACAGCAGACAAAGCACAGCCCCTGATTATCGATTATGTCATCCACCACCAAAAGGCCAATGGCCGGACATCACCCAAAGTATTTAAATGGAAAACCTTCACGCTCAAAGCCAATCAAAACCATGTTGCACAAAAAAAACATCCCATCAAAAAAATCACCACGCGGGTCTATTATCCCGGTCTTCACCGTATTGAAATTGCCATCAACGGCCTCAAGCTCGCATCAGACGAATTTGAACTGAGGATGTAAATAAAAAAATGCCTCTGTGTCGCAAACCCTGTAAATACGGGGCGATTCTCCACAATTTCCCCTTTAAGCCAAGCATTTTAATTCGGACTGAATTTATTCAGCGCTTCCTGAAATCAGGGTATCGCTGAATAGCCAATATCTGTTATAAACAGCGCTGGAAATTTGCTCTTGATGTCTCCACAGAAGGAAAAGAAGTGAAAGCGCTCATTACGGCGGGAGGAAGGGGAACACGTCTTCGTCCCATTACCCATACGAACAATAAACATCTCATTCCTATTGCCAATAAACCAATGATTTTTTATGCCATTGAGGCGATTGCCGCCGCCGGT
>CAZRYI010000211.1:0-4162 GCA_964604255.1 uncultured Nitrospirota bacterium | reverse complement strand
TTGATCAAACAATATTCTGCAAGTTGATAGAGGGCATGGCGAAATTTAGACCGTATTTTCTGCCGCTGCTGAATGATGATGGGCAGTTGCTCTTCAGCTTGAAGAAAATCACCACGATAATAATGGTGAAGCAGATCTTCGTATTTTTTGATGCTGTTGATAGCACTGTAGTTGTCTTTGAGCAATTCACTGGATGTATTGATGGTGCGATCCAAGGCCCAGGTGTCGAGCCAACAGACTCTTTTGTTCAGCGACAACATGCCTTCGCAATTGATCAAGGCATTGTATCGTCCCAGTATTTTTCGCAGGCGAAAAAGCGTTGTATCAAATAACTGATGTGCCGCGTCTCCATCGGCATCGGGCCAGATGGTTTCGCTGATAACTTCCTCTCGCACTTCAGTGCCGCCAAAAGCGATCAGGGTTTTTAACAAGGCCGTGACTTTGGGGCGGTTGCGGCTTGGTGATGCCAAACGTTCGCCATCAATCACAATTTCAAAACGACCCAGTGTATAAATGCGAAGGGGCCAGGGCCAGCCTTCAATATCATCAGGCGGATCTTCGGGCATGAGTGCTCGTGCTTGAATGATTCTTAAGGCAGTGGGTGTCTCAATCTTTTGTCGCAAGGCCAGGGCTAAAATTTCTGTCAATGCCGCTTCACAAAGCCAGAGGCCGGGTAACAAATGATAGCGATTGCCTAATGCCAATGCGTTTTTTAAAAACAGCAAGGCCGACGCTTGTTTTCCCAGAGAATCATCCAGAATGGCGTTTAAAAGTTGGACTTGAAATTGGTGAAAATAATTCTGAGTGTGAAGTGCAATGTCTTTCGAGGCCTGTAGATGCTGCCTGGTTTTGTTGATGTCGCGACGAAGCAGATAATATTGCGCCTGAGTCAAATGAGCCGACGCTTGAAAAAAAGGTAAACCGGATGCCATCGCGGAATGAAAAAATGCCTCTGCGTGATACGCTACCGCTTCGAGATCATCCATTCTAGAGGAATAAATCGCCTGAAGGTTGTGGTAGAGCGCAAGGTGGGTTTGACCCGCTTCATTGGCATAGGGCTCAGCGGCTTGCAAAAGTTTCCTGGCCCCTTCATTGTTGTGTGCCATCAAGGCCGCTGCCGCGCCGTGTGTCCACAGCGCGATATTCATGAGCGGCAGCCCGTATTCTTTAATGCGTTGCAAACCAGTTTTTGCTACTGCTAAAGCTGTTTCAGCCCGGGCCGTCGTCGCCCATAAAAAACAGCAATGAATGATGTACCACAGAATGCCGGACACATCTTCAGCACTGTTTTTAAGTTGTTTTTCCAATACGCTGTGATGTGTCGCTGCGCGATGAAAATCGCCCTGCCAGATACGATGCAAGGTCAAGGTGAGTTGTCTCCTCACGCGTAAACCGGGCGGCAGCTCAGACATCGGGATTTTTTCAATGCGTTCAAGCCATAAATTAAAATCGGGATGTCCGGGCGCACGATGAATCAAAGTTGAAAACATGTTGAGGCTTAATGCATTCAAGGCGGCTGTACTGGCTTCGGCATCAAATCTGGTTCGCAGTTGCGTCGCTTGTGCAATCCAGGGGTCAAGGCTGATAAATTCATTTCGCTCAAACATATGGGTGTCTATGATGCCGACGATGGACAAACATTGGCCCGTGGCATCTGAATGTGAAGTGAAAAATTTGAAGGCGGCTGAAAAATCCTGACGTGCATTTTGTGGTCGCAACGAAGCCGTACAGCTACCGCGCCAATATAATAACCAGCCGGAAGCGTTGATGCGTTCTTCAGGGAGGTATTGCAGGCATTTCATTAAAGTTTGCACACGTTTTCCGCTGAGCAATGTTTTGGCGTGTTTCAGTGTAAATGCAGCAAGACCGACTTCATCTCTGATTTGAATGAGCAGGGTGACTGCGGCTTGCAAGGCACCGTCATTTTCTAATAGCCGGATGGAGGTGGCCCTCACCTGTGCTAAATTTTGATCACTCAATACTGCCTTGCTTTGTGCCATTAAGAGTGTTCGAAATAAAGGATGGTAGCGATAAACAATGGCAGCGTCCGTGGTGCGATAGATAAAATAACGTCGGTCATGAAGCTTTTTCAGAATATCCCCCACCTGAGGATGCGGTGTGAGCTGCTTTGCATGTGTAATGGGCAGGTCGGGTAAATAGCAGGTGCGATATAAAATATCCCGTGTTTGATCATCCAGGTGTTTGAGCACTTCGTTCTTAAAATAATTCAGCAATTCCTCTTGTGTATCAAAACTTTGCAGTGCGCTTGGGTCGAGTTGCTCCCGCCGGGAAAGCAATAAAGTCAATCCGGCACCCCATCCCGCCATCACCTCCTGAAGATTCACGCACTGTGCTTGCGATAAATGATTGACCTGATGGATGCCAGCAAGCTGAGTCAGTTCGTCATCATTAAAGAGCAGATTTTTTTCTTCCAGTGCATAAATTACCTGGTTGAGACGTAAGCGGGAAAACGCGCCGGGCAAAGCCTGCCGACTCATGATGAAAATTCGCCCGTTCACGGGCAATGTTTCGATGGCCACAGTGATGACATCGGCCCATTTCGGGAAAGGACATTCGTGAATATCGTCAAAAACCAAAGTAAAAGGCTGATCAAATCGTTGGTAAACCGCATTAAAATAACGGCGCGCAAAGGCCTTCACATTTAAAAAATTTTCCGCCTGATAGGTCGGGATTGTTTTCCGGCGTGAGGCCGTCGCTTGTTTGATGGCAGCTGTAAAATGAACGAAAAAACCGGCCAGATCCGTATCGCCCTCATCCACGCAATACCAGATCGACGGCGCTTTTTTCGATGCCACATAGCTGGAAACAAGGGTAGTTTTTCCATAACCCGGTGCGGCAAGCACGGCTGTGAGGGGTTGGGATGATGCCTCGTCCAACAAACTAAAAAGGCGGGGTCGTGCGAGTACTTTGTGCAGAAAGGGCCGACAGGTCTTACGCGAAGCAGAAAACCGCTGCTGTTTTGGTGTCACTGTAAGGTCCCCATGCGTTTTTATCGCACAATCCGGGGGAATCCTGAAAGCGTAAATAATCCATAACTTTCTCAAGTAAGCTTATTGTAAGTGTCGGTATTTAAACTGGATACACCGACACCTTGATCAGATCTTCCGTCGGTATACCGCGCTGCAGTGGCGCTTAAGACGTTAACCCTGGGAGGTAGAACAGATGAAAGCAAGACGACTGAGATCCATTTTAAGCACTGTCTTACTCGGTTTTATGATCATCATTCCGACATTTGTTGAGAACAGTTGGGGACATGAGCATCACCACGACAAAATTGTCATTTATGGGGAGTCCTTTGTGAGTGGTGTGGAGGTGCTGACCGACCTTGGTTTTCAGGAACCTGTGCCCGGTGTCACGGGTGAAGGTGAGGTGCTTTTTAATATCCCCGCCGATGGTTCCAGTCCCGTGCCTTTGAGACAGGTGCCGACTTTGTACATCACTGAAGGGCTTGAACCTGCGATCATTGATGAGTCGATCAGTGCAGAGAACCCGATGCGCGGACTGGCTTTTCCCGGTCTGCCGAACCCCATTACCTATGGCGACTGGGTGAATATCGGGGAATCCAAACTCATCGTCAAAGTCCTTGATAACGGCATGTCAAAAATCAAAATGAAGGTCAAAGGTTTGCTACCCAACAGTCTTTATACGGTTTGGCAGTTTAATGTTATGCCCGGCCCTCCCGGACCTTTTGGTGGCATTCCCAATACCCTCGCCACGGATCACAAGGGAAATGCCAGTTTGAAGCGCATCCTTCCCTTTAATGTTCTGGAAAAGGTGGGCAGGTTGATGCTCATTTATCATTCAGACCACAGTGTCTACGGTGGAACGCCTTCCCGAATCAACGTCTTTGCGGGACACGATCAACACGTTCAGTTGCTGTTTGACCTGCAAACAGCACAGGAATAAAACTCGGCTGGTTCAAGTGTGTCGATGGCACACTTGAACCAGCACTTTCAAACATACCTTCACTATTCAATCAGTTTTTCAAAATGCGTCGTGGATTCAGAAAATAGCGGTTTTGCTTTCAGGTAGACAGGACTGGAGAAAAACAGGGCCTTGCTTTCCTGACTCGGGAAACCGAACATCGCCAACAGATTGACTGCTTCTTTTTCATGTTTGTTATGAAGCACTTTCGATATGC
>CAZRYI010000210.1:0-4192 GCA_964604255.1 uncultured Nitrospirota bacterium | reverse complement strand
TACGTTAATGACCGATTGATCCGAGAAAACTGGGATGATTTTTTGCGTCTTATTGGGTCTAATCCTACAAAGGTACGAAAGCGGCCACGAAATTCTGACAAATTTACGATTTGTCTCTCTCGTCCGGTTTCTCAGTTCTTTCGTTCCTAAAACGTTTAGAAGGTCTAAAGGGAGTGTCGCTGTGCCGATGGAACACAAAAGTTCGTCTTCCGCCTGAAAAGGCGACTTTAGTTCGCCAACCGTGAAATCCAGCCTATATCTCGAAAATATCCTTTTCCTCTTTTAGTATGTGCTTTTGCGGTCCGCATAGGTATGCTACCCTGCCTTAGTTGGAAAGCGAACTTGGTTCGCTAATTTAGACCAAAGGCGAACAGGTAACTTCATGCCCTATCAATATGTCCGTGATCCTTTGAAGATCGAAGAAGCTGATCGGCTGGCTAATGCCTGTCAGGACACGAATGAAAAACTCATCATCTGGACGTTGCTTGATACGGGTCTGCGCGTGTCCGAGCTGTGCGACCTGACACCGGAAAACATTTTGTGGCAACAACGCGCGTTGCGGATCAACGGCAAAGGCGGACCTTACGGGAAGAAAACCAAAAAGCGAATTGTGCCAATGTCGGGTCGGGTTCATGCTCTGCTAGAGCCGTACTTTGCTCTCAATAACAAATGGTTTATTGGGAAACGGCAAGTTCAGAAGATTGTTAAGCAGGTTGCAAATCGTGCACAGATCACCAGCACCGTCACACCGCATATTCTGCGGCATACGTTTGCGACATTGGCCCTTCAGAAAGGGATTTCTATCGCCGCCGTACAGAAAATGCTAGGACATGATCGGCTCGCAACAACAGAAATCTATCTCAATCTCACCGAAAGTCACGTCATCGAGGAATATCAGAATAAGTGGTAGTGTCTTTTACATGACAGCTATGTGCCCACCGGGCTTAAAACCATTGGTTTAAAAAACAAGAAAAAGGGGATTGCATCATGCCACGAATGAATATTCTTAGCCGGGCTGAACAGGATGCATTCGATACACCACCTGCTTTTAATAGTGCGGAGCGGAAGCGATTTTTTGATTTCTCGCCTACTTTGCTGGAAACGGCGTTGCGTCTGCAAAAACCGGCCAGTCGTATTAGCTTTTTGCTGTCCTGCGGCTATTTTAAGGCGGCTAAAAGATTTTTTAGGTCACAAGACTACCATCAACGCGACATTGAATATGTAGCGCGCCAGATTGACCTGCAGTCGGAAAGATTTGATCCGAATGATTACGCGCCGCGAAGTAGGCGACGGCATAAAAAACTCATTCTGGATTTTTACGGATACCGGCGTTTTGACGAAGATGCCGAGGTTCTCATTAAAAGAGAGATTGTTTCGATGATGTGTTCGCAGCTTAAACCGAAACTGATATTTTGCCGCTGTGTTGATGTGATCATTCGCGAACGTATCCAACTTCCAAACTATTATCAGCTATCAGAGTTGATTTTGACCGCGCTTAATCAACGAAAAAAAGACCTGGCTGCAATCATTGATAAAAAACTTAGGCCTGATGCGCGGGCCTTGCTGGATGGGCTTTTTGAGCAGGAAGGAGAAGATAAATATGCCCGTTATAAACTGACCCTTCTCAAGAAACTCTCACAATCCACCAAGCCCACGAAGATCAAAGAACGGGCAGATGATCTTGCCTATATTGCGGAACTTTATGACAGCCTGGAACCTGTCCTGCCGGTTCTGAATCTGGGGTATGAAGGCATCAGGTATTTTGCAACCTCTGTCATTAAATCCGATATATTTCATCTGTCCCGGCGATCTGATGAAGACCGCTATATTCACGTCACCGCTTTTATCGCCTATCAATATTACCGGCTGCAGGACAATCTGGTCGATACGCTGCTGACCACGGTGAGCACATTTCAAAACGGTGCAAAACGTGACCATAAAGACTGGTGTTATGAACAGCACAAGGAACGGCAACAATCGCTCAAAACGCTTGTTGCCAACCTTGATGAAAATATTTTTGGGCTATTGCAACAAATCCGGGACATCACCCGCGATGAGCAAGCCGACGATACCGGCAAGCTGGTCCGGATTTGTGACTTGCTGTCTGACCATAACGACAATCCCCCACACGCAAAGCAGCAATGGCATTCTCTGAAACAGGGCATGGAAAATGACGCTGGTGACAGCCGTTATTACGATATTCTGGAAGAACGCTCGATCCGGCTACAAAATCGCGTCAGCCCGATTATCAAGGCGCTTGGCTTTGAAGCCGAGTCAGGGACCACAGCCATGCTTGAGGCCATTGCGTATTTCAAGGAAAAAGAGGGCGTGATCGGTAAGAACGCGCCTCTCGGTTTCTTGGAACCGGCTGAACGTGTTGCCGTGACCCGAGACGACGGTTTCCGTCCATCGCTCTATAAAGCCTTTTTCTTTATGCATGTTGCCGACGTAATAAAATCCGGCCAGGTTAATCTTGAGCACTCTTATAAATACCGGCCTCTGGATGAGTATTTGATTTCCAAAGAGCGGTGGGAAGAGGAAAAAGAAACATTGCTGGTAAGGGCTGATCTAACGGAGTTTGCTAATCCCCAACCCGTCCTGGACAAGCTGAACCAGGCGCTTTACCGGCAATACGAAAAGACAAATCGGCACATTAATGATAAGCAAAATCCCCACATCAAAATAACCGGCGATGGCAATTTTACTGTATCCACGCCAAAGCAGGAGGACCGAGCTGCCGAACTGCTCAGACCCTATTTTCCTGAGCGGCATTTTGTACCGCTGCCGGAAATTTTATCGACAATCAACGGCCATACCGGCCTTTTGGAAGAATTCCAGCACTGGCAGCAACGCTACGCCAAAGGCTGCACTGCCGATAGAACTCTTTACGCAGGGATTGTTGGGTTGGGCTGCGCCATCGGTATCCCGAAAATGGGAAGAATATCGCCGCAGATCAATGAAACTTCCCTGCAGCATGCCGTGAACTGGTATTTTTCCCTTAATAATATCCGGGCAGCAAACGACCGAATGATTGCTTTTATGGACCAGATGGAGCTACCCAATATCTACCGGCGTAAGCCGGACAGGCTGCACACAGCCAGTGACGGCCAGAAATTCGAGGTAAAAACAGATTCTCTAAATGCCAATTATTCCTTCAAATATTTTGGCAAAGGTCAGGGGATCAGTGCCAATACCTTTATTGATGAGCGTAACCTGCTCTGGCATTCCCTAGTGTTCAGCGCTGCAGAGCGCGAAAGCGCCTATGTCATTGACGGGTTGATGTACAATGATGTCATCAAAAGCGAGATCCATTCCACCGACACGCACGGTTATAGCGAAGCCATCTTTGCCACCACGCATTTGCTCGGATTTTCCTACGCCCCGCGCATAAAAAATCTCAAAAAGCAGACACTCTACATCTTTAAATCTCGCAAAAAAACCAAGCGTCCGGAATGGGAAATCACACCGGACAAATATATTAACCAGGGCATTATAGAAGAGTGCTGGGACGACGTACTGCGCCTGATAACGACCATCAAGCTCAAGGAAACCACAGCGTCTGATATATTTCGGCGGCTCAATTCCTATTCCAAACAGCATAGGCTTTATCAGGCGCTGAAAGCCTTCGGACAGATTATAAAATCAGATTTTATCCTGCGTTATCTTGATGATGTAGAACTGCGGCAGGCGATTGAAAAACAGCTCAATAAGGTCGAGCTGGCTAACCGGTTTACACGGGCCGTGGCCGTCGGCAACCCACGGGAATTTACACAAGGGGACAAGGAAGAGCAGGAAATCGCCGAAGCCTGCAACCGCCTTATAAAAAACGCGATTATTTGTTGGAATTACCTGTACCTGTCGCAAAAGCTCAACCGCATGAAAGACCAGGAACAAAAGAACAGGTTATTATCCGCAATCGCCAGCCATTCCGTCTTATGCTGGGCACATATAAACCTTCTGGGCGAGTACGATTTTTCTGATAACAAGCTTAAAGATTCCGTCGGTATTCAGCCCCCCAAAATTGCCGCCTGACGACCTTGTGAAAATGGGGGGTTGAAAAATGATATTTTATATAAGAACTACAGTCGATTAGCAGTTTTATCGTGGCCGCTTTTCCACCTTTGTAGGATTAGACCCTATCACATTAAATTCAGCCAGATATGAGCAAAATAATCAAGCTGGTTCTCTACTT
>CAZRYI010000209.1:0-4225 GCA_964604255.1 uncultured Nitrospirota bacterium | reverse complement strand
GAAAATAAAATCCGGGCAGTCGAACTCACGACGGCATCCTTGACGACACAGGCCAAGCAACTAGCAGAACGTGACCAAACCCTTGCAGCCATTGAAACCCTCAAAGCAGCACGGGGCTTAGCACCGGATGACCCCAGGATACACACCACCCTGTCGAAGCTTTACCTCAAGGCCAACCTGTCAGTCGAAGCCTTTAAAGCCTTGAGGGCTGCACAAATTTTCGAGCCGGAGCAAGCAAGCCACTACTTTGAACTTGCCAAACTCTACAAAAGTGCGAATCAATGGACAGATGCGGCGCTTAACTTTAGCAAAGCCCTGGAAGCAGCGTTCAGTTCAAATCGCGTTAAAAACGCATCGGCAAATGGACTGGCACTTGCCATTAGAAAACAAACAGACATTAGAGTTGCTGATCGCTACCTAAAACGTGCCCGTCGCTATCATGAAAAACAGGACTACCAGGTCGCCATCCTCTGGTATGAAAAAATCTTTCGACTGTTCCCCACGCATACCGGCGCGCTTTATTGGGCCGGAACAGCCTATGAAAGTCTGGTCGATTACCCCTCGGCCAAAGTACTTTATGAAAAAATTCTCAGCATCAATCCGAATGATGCGCTCTCCCACCAGCGACTCGGTTTTATCTACGAAATGGATGGGCGCATTGACCTGGCAATTAAACACTACCGGGCCAATCTTGTTTTATGGAAAGGCCGTGAAAACAACGACACCACCTGGGTAAAAGGGCGATTAAAACCACTCGAAAAGAACCTGAATGTTTCCCTCAATCAAACCCTGCTCAGCTACGACAGCAACCCCGCACGCTCAGCCAGCTCAAGCCCTCAACTCCGCTCCAGCGCCGGATTCAATCTCACATACCTGCTGAAAAACAATAGAAAGTTGCAAATTCCGATTGGATTTTCAAGTGACAGCATCTTCTTTTTTGAATCCAACACCCTCTTCAGCCAGCAATCGCTCTCCATTTCGGCCAACGGCGCAAAGCGCCCCTTTTCCTATTCCGCCAGATACAATTTTCAGTTCGGCATCGCCCGAGGCGGGCCGACCGGTTTCGACCACGTTGCCTCTTTCAACCTGAGCTGGTACGCCCAGGCTTATTATTCCAGCTCACTCGATTTAAGCATGAACAGCTTCGTGTCCCCCACAAACAAAGATTTTAATGCCACACGATCCAATCTGCGTCTGAGCTTTCGCAAAGATCAACAAGGCAGTCGCAGTAGCCTTTGGTATAGCTACTCAGGGAATCAAGCCAAATTAAATGATCAGGCCTCGACCTCACACGGACTCGGCATTTCCTACTCCTGGCCGCTGACCCAAAAACTCAGCGCCGCTTTTTCTTACGATGTCACCAGCACAGGTTTTAACAATATTGATTCTCTGGGCGGGAAACGACGCGAAAACCTGAGCCAAAGCATCAGTTTACAAAGCTCTTACCAGCTTGAAGAAGGCGTGACACTCAGCCTGAGCGTGATGGAAAACCGCAACAGCTCAAACCTTTCTTCCGGTGCCATCACCATTGAGCAACAGCTTTCGGGCCAGGCAGCGTCCCTGGGGGACTACAGTCAACGCCTCATTCGCGCCAGTATTTATTGGACTTTTTAATCATGTCGTTATTGCATTTTAAAACAACTTTTCAGGCTTTCGGCCCACAAAAACCAAGGCCCTGGTTGGATGTCGTGCTCGGCACGGTCTTTTTATTGAGTGTCGTCTTTCCCGCCACTGCACTGCCTGCTGACGAAACTCCTGGAGACGAGCAACACGACATTATGGATATTTTATCCACCATCAATAGCGATACCAGCAAGGCGGACGAAGTGCTGAGACAAGCAGAAGCGGCGGAAAAAAAGCGCATTGAAGCTGAGCAACGGGCAAAACAAATGTCTGAACTGCCTGAACGCACACCCGTATTAAACCGTATTTCTGAACATTTCAAAAGAAATATGAACTGGGGCGGCTACTTCAGAAATGAAACCGCCTTTCGCATTGTGAGGCCGACAGCCCTCTCCAAAGTACTGAACATTATCCAATTGGAAAACCGCTATCGTTTTTCAAACACGGTTAGCTTTGCAGGACGCGGTCGCTGTTTTTACGACAATGTTTATGACATTGAAAGTGTGGATGTCATTCATCCCCGAAAAGGCCCGGAACAAATTCTTGAAGGCAATCTGAGTGATGAAGATGTCGCGGCTGTCAGAGCAGAAAACGTGCGGGATATCGAAATCGTACAAAAACGCTGTGAGCTGAAAGAGCTGTATCTGGATGTCGGTTTCGACAATGTTGATGTGCGCATCGGAAAACAGATCGTGAGATGGGGCGTTGTGGAAGGTGCCCGTGTGACCGATGAAATCAATCCGCTCGATTTCTACGAGATGATCTTAAGAGATATTGATGATCGTTACATTCCGCTCTTCATGCTCAAAACCGACTTTTACTACGGCCAGAACACCCTGGAAACCCTGTTTATCCCGGAAGTGCGCGGACATCGCCCCGCACCCAGAGGCACACAATGGGAACAGTTTCGAGAACTGCCCGGACTCAGGAAACCCAAAAACGGCTGGCAGGATATCCCCAACAATCTGAACAACGCCGAATACGCCTTTCGCTTCACCCGGGTCTTCACCGGCTTTGAACTTTCGGCCAGCTATTTTTCCACTTGGGACGATTTTCCGACCTCCTTCAGAGAATTTGAACCACCTCCCTCCTTCGGGGCCGACTCGAATATTATTTTTGGCCCCGACTTCACACGATTAAAAATCTACGGCACCACCTTTTCGATGACCCTCCCCTACCTGATCTTGAATGCAGAGGCCGCCTATGTCGAAGGTAAAAATTTCGGGGCAAGGTTTGGAGAAGGAGCCAATGCCTCACAGGGAGAAATTCAGAGCGATTACGCCAAGTACGCCATCGGAATTGATACCCACCTTTTTGGCGTGGATATTTCACCCGCCTTCATCCAGCAATACATCTTTGACTACGATGAACGCATTATTGTGGATCGGGCGAACTCCGTCGCAGCCCTCTTTTTGAGGAAGGAAGTGATTTACAATATTTGGACACTTAATCTGCTCGCAATCTACTTCGTCAATGACAAGGACATGCTCCTTCGACCTCGCTCCGACTACAACCTTTCCGACCGCCTGCGTTTTTCATTCGGCGTGGATATCTTTGAGGGCGATATTGGCACCGGCCTGCCCGGTGAATTTAACTTTGCGGGTTTTTTCGATAACAACGACCGCATTTTCTGGGAAATTACTTATAGTTTTTAAACACTTAAATGGTCATCATGATGAAAAAAATAATCTATGCACTTCTATTTGTTACCCTCTTGATTGCCGCCTGTAGTCAACAGGAATTTCCAGGAACCGAGTCGGTGAACATTGATGAAGCCGTTCGAAGCGTTCCTTTCCTGGAGACCTTCATTTTTAACTTTAAAACCGGCTCCGGCCCCATCACCCGTGCCAACCCCAGCGGTAACCTGACAGCTATTTCTCAAGCCGTTCTGCTCACGATGCTCTCTTCAGCCCAAGAGGAAATTCTACCGGGAACCGGTGTTGTCACCGGACTGGTTCACTCAAACGGTGCTGCCGTGAAAGATGTGGCCTTGAAGGTCACAGACAGCGCTGGCAACCTGCTGGCCATTCGAGCCGAAGGCCGCTTCGTGGGTGCCGATCTCGTGATGGGAGATGGTACAAACTGCCCCTTAAGTGATCCCGACATCATCGTCCTCGACAACATCTGCATCAAGGGAAACCTTTTTTACAACAGCTTAGGCGGTGTGCCCGACTTTTCAAATAGTAAAGGCACTTCGCCCGCCGGTACTTTTACCATTTTTAATCTGCCCCCTGGCGATGTCTATTTATGGGCTTTCAGAGGAGGACGCGGCACGGCAAAAATCAAGGTCTTTGACGAAAAAGTGTCAGTTGGGAAAATCCCGGTCGTTCCGATTCCCATCTCCACCGTCCTGGTGGATGGCATCGCCATTGAAGCCAAAGATGAAGCCACCGTCGTTCCAGATGCCGCCATCATCCTGCTCGGTGCGAGAGACCCCAATCTAAGAACCAGCACCAATTCCCTGGGCCAGTACACCATCAACCCCGTGGGCACAAGCGGCAATCATCTGATTTCAATTGCGAAGAGCGAGCATTGGACCACCTATCACGCCCTCAATACCGTGCCTTTTCAGGCAACAGACGAATTGCCGGATGTCACAAAA
>CAZRYI010000208.1:0-4269 GCA_964604255.1 uncultured Nitrospirota bacterium | reverse complement strand
TCTCCGGCTTCGACTTGAGCTTGCTCATTTAAGAAGGCCACCTGACTGAATATTCGTCTCGGTGTTGTTGCACCATGCGATCCTCCTAGAATCCATTTTTCACCGAGCAAAGTCCAGATAATACACATCCCTAATTTATCGAGTCTCTCAAAAAAACCTTCGGCATCAACTAAAAGAGAAGCGGGACCAGTCGCCGTGACAGAAGGATCCCGGAAAAACGTTTTTCCATCTTGCGTGCGGAATCCATCAGCCCCATTCCACCACAAATCCTTCTCCGAGAAGAACAACTTTGCAGGAACATTCATATAAATATTCTCTTTTAACGTCGCATCATATTCCCATTCCACAGCAAGCTGATTCCATGACGGGTACAAATCAACTGGCAACTCTTCACCTCTGCTTCCTCGTCCATGCCATGATTCCGGTTCAGTATTAAACGGTGTTGCCCAAGGATACTCTCCCGCAAAGCCATATAACCAATTGGCACATTCCGGCATCCAACCTCCAAAGAAATTTCGGCGATGCAGAGCGTTATATGCTTTTTTGAAATCTTGCTTGCGGACAAGATAACTCTGAATGTGCACCCAACTGTTCCGATATGGATCATTCCAATCCGCATCTTCATCCCGGCTTCCCCAGGAAGGGGACGAGACAAGTAAACGCCATGTCTGCCCTCCATGTTCAATGGATGCCAGGAGTGTTTCTAATGGCGGAATATCTTCCTGTCGTTCTACCCATTCTTCGTCAGACAGCATCTCAGCAGGATCGAGATCAACGGATTCTGAAATCCACCAAGCGGGTTTTTGCTGTTTTTCGACAATGATATTTGCAGGTATCATAGGGTCAAGTTTTCGTTCTTCCAACAGGATTAACGGTTTTCGCAATAGCTTTGGATCCCAGTCATCACGTTTTCTCTCAACATGGTCGTGGAGACGAGATGCCAACTGATACATACCGATCCACTGATATTTTTTTCCGATTCGCTCTGCCCAATTCGGTTTCGACCGTCCACCACCATGTTGACCAAGCATATAGCTGTCATACTTTTCACATCCAAATCCTTTGTAACCAAAATCACGTATAGCCCTTTGAAGAATCCACTCTCCCATCGCTTTTTTAGGGAAACTTTTCTGCCAAGGCCGCAAACAATTCATTGAATATTTAAAAAAGTCACTGAAAAATTCATCCGGCCTGAAATGTAAAACTTCTCCCCAATCTTTTACCTGTTCCTCAGTTGGCAAATTAAGAGGCCATTCAGAATCAATCGCCTCCATCGTGAATTCAGGATCTATTCCGTTGGGCAAGACATCCAATTCTTGGGCAAGTTCACAAATACACCGAATCAAGTCGCGAATTATGGCATTATCAAAGGCCCTTGGAGCAGCTTGGAACTCATTATACAGCATGATAGTTAAATTCTTGAGCACATCGATATTTCTGGACATGAGCAATGCCGCATACCCAGACAGTAGAGTTCTTTCTTTTACTTCATCATCATCACAATCTAGTAACCTCTGAGCCACATTAAAAATTATTGTCGGCTGAGCCGTCATGATGGCGGTTGCCGCCCGCGTTGCCCTGTCTTTAACCCTACGATCAGCAGCAGCAGTAAACCATAGCAATACTATAGTCCAGCGCTCAGCTATCTCTATCTCCAGTTGCTCCAGAGGAAGTTCAAAAGCGGAATTTATTAATTGATAGACTATACCTCCGGATTCAAATCGATCATGAAGATACCCACACCAAAAGGCATCTCGATGGGCCAAAGGATTTTGTCGCAAAAGTTGATCAAGCCAGAAAGAATCGATTATTGAAGGGTGTCGTGAAACAGTCAACAACGAATCCATGGCTATTGCAGAGAACCCCTGCATTCTCAGGGCTTCACTGATTAAGGCCTGTGAAGCGTGAGTGAAAGTATCATGTGATCTGGATGGAAATGACCGAACCGCAATTTGCACCAATGAATCGTAACATGCCTCTTCTTCCACTAAATACGGCAGTTCTATCCCTGAATGCTGTTCCGGAATTAATATTGAAAGCGCAGCAAGAATACCGCTGTTCTGCTCACGTTTTTCGGAATCTTTCCATAAAAAATGGAGCTCTCCACCTTTCCGACAAACCACCTGGAGATCCGTGTGTTTACACCTATCCAGCAGCTCGGTCGCGATAAGGAAGTCGCCCAAACGTTCAAAAGCTGGTCGGACGACACTTTCAGCATCAAATAAAGCATCTCCTTCATGGACATCTTCAATGAGTAAGTCTTCACGGACGAGCCACTCTAAAGTCGAAATGTTTTTTACTTGCGGTAAGTTATCGGCAACTACTCGTTGTGCCTCCGACCATGGCAATGTCGATTTCTGACCATCGACCATTGCCCGAACAATAGCCAGTAGTGCCTTGGTTGCTGTGTTATCTCTGAGGCTGATTTCGTAATCTTTTGCGAACTGTCGATTCTTTTCTTCCAAAAATGCCTTTATTGCCGGTGCAATTCCGTACCATCCCATTGGTAACCGGCGAAATCCTTTTGCCTTCAGTGTTTCACATACCAACCGGAGATAAAGCGGGTTGGACAATTCGGGTTGTAAAACAGGATCAATCGGAGGTTCAAGCCCGTAATGACGGAAAAAAATTTGACAGGCATCTCGTTCTACGCCTGCAAATCCTGTATGTTCAATAACCGGAATGTCAGGATGATCCGGAAGACAATACGGCAAAAAAGAAGTTCTACAGGTAACACATAAACGTAAATACGACTTGCGTTGTATTGCCTGTAAAAAAGATGGCAAACGCTCGTGCCAATACCGTAAAGGACGAGTTTCGTTGATCGCATCAATACATAAAAAAAGTAAAGAGCCCGATGCCTCAGCAGCAGCATTCAACGCATCAAGAACCCCTTCCATTCCTAGTGAATGAGGGAGCCCGAGCGTCTCCGTTAATCTTGTCCATGGGTCAGGTTCACCACAAAATTCATGGCCAAAGAGTACACAGGCCAGACGACCGTCTTTGTAACGTTGGTCTGCAGTATCACATACCCCGTGCGTCTTGCCCGATCCTGCAATACCTGAAAGTACAAACACAGTTTCATAGGCAAGTGAACAGGCCGGTGAACGTAACCATTCGTGCAGATCTGTAAGTGCTGCCATGGCTTCCCTTGCATGGTCAAGATTAGCAGCCGGAAAGGAAACCATGTATTCTGCCATAAACTGACGGAAACCAGGGGAGTCAGCTTTTCCTTTTCCATGTTTATCTTCAAAATCCGTAACCAATTGTGATTCAATAGCTGCAAAACTATCCAGAAGTTTACCCGTTTTCTCAACGCAATTTTTGTATAAATCAGAATCAGCTATGGTAGTGAGGCGATCACATTCCTCTAAAAATGCATCTATATCATTTTGTAAAGATTGTGATTCTTCACGCGAGGTTTCAGGCCATGCCGGTGACATGGAATCAGAATCAGTTCTGTTTAAAGAAGAAACAACATCTTTATTTGCTTTTCGGCATGCGCGTATCTTGCTCGTAAACTCATCAGACCAGGTAGATGCACGACCAAAGGCCGAAAAATATTTCCAGAGATCTGTTTTGACATTCAACTCAGGTACATATCTGGGACCGGCGGTTACTTTCGCGGATTCCAAATGTCTGGAAAACCATTCAGCTGTTAAAATTTGTTGATTAAAAAAGAATTCTCGAACACCCCCAGATGTATCGAGCTCAAAGAGCAATTCCCGAATTCTGAAAGCAGGCCAGGCCTCAATACAAAGGTCACGACCTTCATCCTTTGCTTTTCTCTCCTGGCTCTTTTTCCAATTGTCAAATTTTTCCTGGCCACTAAGACCGGCCCTGCCTGTTGGCCCAGTCAAATCAAAAGGAAAACAGACTATAAAGCTGGATAGTGTTGGATGAATTTTCAATGCAGTTGTCAGTGAGTCTGTAGCCTGTTTTATGAGTTTTTGTATATCAAGCACATATTTTGCCTGCCAACCAACCCTGCTGCCGTCACTTTCATCAAGATAGCATTCAACCCCGCCGTCACCACCAGCCCCATATAGTCTTACAAAGGTATCGTTTTTCGGATTTGTTTTATGGGCAAATTGACAACACAACTCTTCAAATGCTTCATGCTGACTCCCACCACGAGGCACAATTTGTTTGAAATCTATGTCATAGTTGCTTGGCATTGAAGTTACTCATCTCCCATTCGTGTAACTGCCTGGTCGTACCACATGAGGAGTTTGGGGTCTTCTTCGAGGATTTTAGGTGGTATTTTTT
>CAZRYI010000207.1:0-4270 GCA_964604255.1 uncultured Nitrospirota bacterium | reverse complement strand
GCTGATCCGACTTTGGGTCGAGGGCGGAAGCAGGCGGGGGAAACGGAAAAAGCGATCTTTACGTCAGCGTAATATTGAATGATGATTGAAAGCGCACCATAAGATTTGTTGCTGCCCGATAACTTGTCTCCAAGTGAGGAAGAGATTCGCTCGGCAACCTCCTTTTGAAGCATCAGCACCATGCGCGAAATTCGATTTTTCTCTTTAAGCAGGCGGAAGAGCATGGGTGTTGAAATGTTATAAGGCAGGTTGGCGACGACTTTGTAGGGTGCTGAGAGACTCTGATAGTCAAAATGCAGTGCATCGGCGTGAATCAGTTTGAAATCGTTTCTTGTTTCTTCCGGATGATGAGGCGTCTTGACTGCGTTTTGAATCACCGGAATCAGGTCTCGATCAATCTCTATAGCAGTGACCCGCGCCCCTAGACCCAATAGAGCCTTGGTGAGGACTCCCCGGCCAGGCCCGACTTCAATCACGGATTCTCCTGCTTTAATTTCAGCACAAGCGAGGATTTTCTCTCGGATATTCGGATCGATCAGAAAGTTTTGTCCCCACTTTTTTTTCGGGCGGATGAGTCCTAAGCTTTCCTGTTTTTCCATTTTCTTCTGCAAACCCTAAATTAAATTGAGATGGTTTTTGTTGAATTGCGGGTATCGATGATAGGCCATTTTTGCGGCGAGTTTGAGCGCCTCCTGAAATGAACCGGGGTCGGCAATGCCCTTTCCTGCAATATCGTAGGCCGTGCCATGATCCACTGAGGTTCGAATGAAGGGCAAACCTAGGGTCACATTTACGCCCTTGCTAAAGGCAAGTAGTTTGATGGGAATCAGGGCTTGATCGTGATAGAGCGCGACTGCCGCATCAAATCGCCCATGCCGCAGGTGATAAAAAAGCGTGTCGGCAGGGTAGGGACCACTGACGTGAATCCCTTCTTTTTTTGCAGAGCTGATGGCTGGCGCAACGAGTCGTTCTTCTTCATCTCCAAAGAGTCCACCTTCGCCTGCATGGGGATTCAGCCCGGCAACTGCGATGTGAGGGTTTGGCACAGCAAAATCATCTCTGAGCGCCCTGTGTGTCAGTTTAATCGTTTCAGCAAGCGCTTGTGAATTCAAAGATGTTATGGCTTCTTTTAAGGGCAAGTGGATGGAAGCCAGCATAATTTTAAGCCGATCTCCAATCATCATCATGCCAAAGCGTTCTATCCCGGCCACTTCAGCGAAAAACTCGGTGTGACCTGGAAAAGGAAAATCGATGCCCTTCATGGCCATTTTATTGATGGGTCCCGTCAGCACGGCATCCACTTTTTTAGACATCGCCAATGCCGCTGCCTGATGAATGGCATTTAATGCGGCTGCGGCTGCATCGGGATGGGCTGTGCCATAGGAGAGTGGTGCATCAATTGGAGCTGCTTTATTGTCGAGTACGTCCAAAATCCCTGGTTTAAATTGGGCTTCTGATAAATCGGTAATGCTTTCAACCGAAAGTGCAGGAGAAAAATCGGAAATTGCGATGCGCATTTGCTCGGCATTTCCGATCACAAAAGGTCTGCAATATTGATAGATCGATTCGTCGAACAAGCCTTTTGCGATGACTTCCGGGCCAATCCCGCAGGGGTCTCCCATTGTAATGGCAATACAGGGTTTCATGTTTGAATTTAAGTCTCCTTTGGTACCGTATTCAGGATGTCGATTAAGCAATGCGCACAGGGGTATAGCGTTCTTGTTGCTTTGATTGCAAGGTTTTCAGCGCTTTCTTTGAAATTTCATGACAATTCAGCTTGTCAGCGGAAAAGATGAGTGTTAGGATGGCCCCCGTTTTTGTCTAGGCGTATTTGAGTGTCTTTGCGTTTTCAGCGATTTTTACTTGGCTCAGGATGGCTGCTGCTGCTTGTCGGATCCATCCGTCTCTATCGTGTCATCCGAGCCCATGAAGGGAATGAGCATTTTGCGCCACAATTGCTCGTTGCCATGCTTTCTGTTTGGATTGCCACGACCATCCTGAAAGTGGGGCGTCGCAAAAGGGTGCTGAACTTAAAGGATGCCATCCGGCTGATTCGTTCCGGCTCCATTCTTCTGGTCATTTGGGGCTATCGACTGACCCTTATTTTAAGAGAAAGCTCGGATGGAGGCCTCCCTTTGCAGGCTTACCTTGCGCCGGTATATATCGTGGTCGGCACGGCAATTATGTGTGCCGGATTGAAGGTGAGCCGAGGCATTAGAAAGAAACGCCGCAATGATATTTCTCCCTCGAAGGAACAAAGGCCGCTTCCTTCCCTTGCTAAAAAATCCTTGAAAGAATAAAGGCCTCACTGTCTTTACCCCGGAAATTCCCCATTTTTAAAGCACTGCTCCGAATGTTTTTGTCGGTTTTTAGTCTTCATTGACAAAGAAAAAAGGGATGTATAAACTCCATTTTTTTATTCGTTTTCTGAGCTGAACGTGGTCTCTATGAAGAATATCGGCATTGTCTTAAGGCCTAAGCATCCGAAAGGAGAGGTGACGCGTAACGCTTTGGTTGTTTGGCTGAAAGCTCAAAACAAAGAAGTTGAGCTCATCAATGCGCTTCGCCGAGAAAAGCCTACTGGCAGGCTTGACCTGCTCATTGTGCTTGGTGGGGATGGCACTTTACTCTCCGCAGCACGCTGCATTGAAGGCAGAGGGATCCCGGTGCTTGGGGTTAACCTCGGCAGTTTGGGGTTTTTAACCGAAATCACCCTGGAAGAACTTTACACTACGCTTGAGGAAATTTTTAAACACGGTTTTCTTTCAGACCCCCGTCAAACCCTGCAAACCTTTGTGGAACGGGGAGTGGATTGTCATCCACAAGCCACGGTACTGAATGATGTCAGTATTCATAAAGGGGGACTGTCAAAACTGATTCACCTCGAAATTACGATTAACGATCAGTTTGTCACGGCCATTCGGGCCGATGGACTCATTGTTTCAAGTGCAACCGGATCGACCGGCTACTCGCTCTCTTGTGGCGGGCCAATCATTCATCCTTCGGTAGATGCCATTTTGATTACGCCGATTTCGCCGCATATGCTGACCAATCGCCCCATCGTTGTGCCAAGCACTGCCAAGGTCGTTGTTGCTTTGGAAACAGAGGAAGCAGGCCCCGTGGCCATGTTCGATGGACAAGAATCTTTTCCACTGGTTCCACATGACAAAATTCATATCACCAGCTCAGAAAAACGCCTTAAAATGATCCGTTCACCCAATCGAAGTTATTACCAGGTTCTTCGTCAAAAATTGAAATGGGGAGAATTTTGAAACGAATACTGCTCACCAGCCTAATCTTCTTAAGCCTCTTCTCCGCTGTCTTCTCACCCAGGGCCTGGGCACAAATGCCACCGCCTCTGCCTCCCGGATCGGTTGATCCTCGATGGACCGGCTGGTCGATCGGGGAAGTGGTCATTCGGGCCTTACATGCAAATGGTGATGATATTTGGATCGGCACATCCAATGGTTTAATTCGTTTTAATCGAAAACAGGAAAGCCCTCAGGTTTTTAATGCCAGTCATTCAGGGCTGCTCTCCAATGTCATTGTGGCCATCCGCAGTGACAAAAAAAACAATGTCTGGATTGGCACTTACGGCGGCGGTCTTGTTCGCTTCGATGGCAGAACCTGGGAACTCTTTACGCCCTACGGGCACGGCAGCAAAGCTTACGGGGCTGCTTGGGCAAGTTATTCTCCAAAAACAGGCTTAGGCGATCTTTGGGTTTATGACCTGCTTTTTGAGCCGGACGGCACGCTCTGGGCCGCAACCTGGAAAGGCGCAAGTCGGGCAGAAAAAGAAGGTTTTCACACCTATACAATGGCGGATGGTCTCGTGGACAAATGGGTTTACACCATTGAGCGAGAAGCATCCGGTGTACTCTGGTTTGGCACGGAAGGGGGTATTAACCGCTTCGATGGCAAAAACTGGGAAGGCTGGACGCACGCAGATGGTTTGGGTGCCTCACTTAAAGAAAGTCTGAAAGTGCCTCCCAAAGGTGAAGCTTATGACGACGAAGATGGCGAACATCATTTGCGGGCAGGACGAGAAAACCGAGAGGTGAATCCAAACTATGTCATTTCCTCAGCCATCGACAAAAAAGGGATCAAGTGGTTTGGCACCTGGGGCGGCGGATTGTCACGTTTTGATGGGAAAACCTTCAAAAATTATACAACAAATGACGGCCTGCCCGGCAACATCATCAACGCAATTCAAGTCGATGACAAGGGCGTTATGTGGATGGGTACCAACAAAGGCGTGCGTCGTTATGAT
>CAZRYI010000206.1:0-4330 GCA_964604255.1 uncultured Nitrospirota bacterium | reverse complement strand
TTAGGTGTCTCTTTTTGGGTGACAAAATCTGTCAAATAGAGAAAGGAACTACCCAAAGGCCCAATGAAGCCTTATAGACGGCTTGCCGCTTTTTGTGTATTAAGATATTGATTTTACTAGTATTTATTGCGTTTCGTTCCCAGGTTTTTAAAATGGCACATCACATGCAATCTGTAAGGCATCAACAGACATTGCAACTGCATACATCAGTTTATCAAATGGGGTGCGGCGAGATTGAATGATGGCGTTTTGTTTCTACCCTCCTAGAGACAGGATGCCAGCTAGTCATTGAACGACGCCGCAAGGGGGTCCCGAACGAAAGTTCGGGGCCCCTTTTTTGTTTCTGTCAAAAACCAAAAAAAACCAATTCCAACTTGTCTTTGATCATCCCTTGCGTTATAAGAAAGCCGCAAACTCTGGATCAAATCAATGCACGAAATCGTTGTTTTAATCACCTGTGCTTCTGAAAAAGAAGCACAAAAAATAGCCCGGATACTGCTCGAAGCAGAGCTGGCCGCTTGTGTGAATATACTGCCGGACATCACTTCGGTTTTTTCCTGGGAAGGAAAAATTCAACAAGAAAAAGAAGTACTTATGATGGTCAAGACACTCAAGAGTGTTTTTACATCACTTGAAAAAACCGTCAAAAAAAACCACAGTTATACACTGCCTGAAATCATTGCCTTACCCATTTCCGATGGTTCAAAAGACTACCTGGCCTGGATACAAAAAAGTACGTGCCAGGATCAAAGTCTGTGAGCACGCATCAACAACAGGTAGATCTGAAAGCCCTACTTCCAGAAACCTCTAGCCCGCTTGCCATTTTTGATCGACTCCATGCGCACTTTGGTCCCCAGCATTGGTGGCCAGCAGACAGTCCTTTTGAAGTGATTGTCGGTGCGGTGTTGACACAAAATACCGCTTGGCGCAATGTCGAAAAAGCGATTGTCCGTTTGAAAGAAAACAGCGTGTTGAATATTTCAGCCATGATGAAAATACCTGAAGCCCAGCTTGCAGCATTGATTCGATCCAGCGGATTTTACCGACTGAAAGCGCAACGTCTCAAAGCGGTGCTCCAATTTATTTTTCAGACTTACGCCGGTCAATTACATGAAATGTTCAAAACCGAAGGGAAGGTACTACGAAAAAAGCTGCTTTTTATCAAAGGTCTTGGGCCCGAAACGGTTGACGCCATTTTACTTTACGCGGGTGAAATGCCTTTTTTTGTTGTTGATGCCTATACGCGGAGGATATTCTCCCGCCATGGCATCCTTGACGAAAAACAGCACTACCAACAAATTCAGGATTATTTTATGAAGAATCTCGAAAATGAAACAAAGCTATTTAATGAATATCATGCCCTGATCGTTCAAACGGCAAAGTCCTACTGCCACAAAAAAATGCCGAACTGCGCAAGCTGTCCGCTGGGCAGACTTCCTGGCTTCGAGCCAATCCTATGAGCGTCGTGTGGTATCCGGGCCACATGCAAAAAGCCCGGCGGTTGTTAAAAAAGGAAATGACCCGTGTTGACCTGGTGATTGAAGTTTTGGATGCTCGCATTCCCTTCAGCAGTGAAAATCCCCTCGTCTCCGAATTGACCGGCACACGACCCTGCTTGAAAATATTGAATAAAAGTGATCTGGCCGACCCCAAAATCACCAAAACCTGGCTCACAGCCCTGGCAGAGAAACAAGGTGTGACGGCACACGCATTGACAGCGCGGGATCTGAAACAGGCGCGAAAATTGATCGCCCTTTGTCGAAGTCGTTTCCCAAACAGCAGCAAAAGCAAGGCCATTCGCATCATGGTTATGGGGATTCCCAATGTGGGCAAATCGACCTTGATCAATACTTTGGCGGGTCGGGGCATTACAAAGGTTGGCAACGAACCGGCGATCACGCGGCATCAGCAGCGGATTGATCTTGATAACGGTATTTGGCTCAATGATACGCCGGGGATCTTATGGCCGCGTATGGAAAGTGAAGAGAGTGGTTATTGTCTGGCGATGGTTGGGTCCATCAAAAATAGTGCAATGGACTATGAAGATGTCGGACATTTTGCGTCTGCATTTTTGATGAAAAGCTATGCAGGGGCTTTGATGAGGCGGTATGAGTTTAAAAAACTTCCCGAAAGCACTACGGCACTTTTAGAAGGAATCGGTCAGAAGCGGGGCTGTTTGCGTAGTGGAGGAATGATTGATCTTCACAAGTCGGCAATCATGTTACTGCAAGATCTTCAGAGAGGTGCTTTGGGCAGAATCAGCCTGGAGACGCCACCTAAAATAGAAAATACTGAATCAGCGCTTCCTTAAGATCCACTCCCTTCACTCTCAGTCAACTCTGCGGCCCGCGCTGCGGCAACGACTGTTTCAGTCGCACGATGGCTCAAGCGTCGTTGCTGATGGTATCCAAGCACCATTTCCCATGCATCCAAGGGGTAGCGACGAATCAAGGGAAGGGCAACATCACGCAACATCCAGCGACCATGCCTTTCGTCTTCTTTGATGTGGAGACTCCAATAACCCATTGCCGCATTGGAAAAACCCAGACGTGTTGCAGCAGCGAGGTAGGGACGGAAGCCGCCCGGAATCGACACTTCGGTATGTAGCAGGCCACCAATGTAACGCAGAAAATAGCGTTTACGTTCTGAGAGCAGGAAGCTGTGATTGATCCCGGCAAGGATCTGCCAAGGCACCACATCGAAATATGCCTCCGGTTCGGTTTTCATGTCGAGTACGGTCATCATCATTTTAAAATAGGAGGAGTGTTTTCTAGAGGGGTTGCCATTGCCATATTCTTCTAGGAGCAGGCGCGTGAGCACGGAGTGAACTTCGTTATTCGCGCCACCCAACATACGCGAAAGTTGGCTGGCTTCGACCAGACCATCCAGGGAGGCAATTTCCAAAAGCCGACGGTACCCGGCGCGACCCACCTGGTCGCGAAAAAAAACATCTGATTCAGAAATTTCCGGCGTTAGGTCATGCAGCACGTCCTCTCGAAGCACCTCTTGCACATCGACTTTCTGAAAGGTTTCAAGGTCAAAACTTTGTAATTCCCATGCCTGCCAGGCCCTTTCAATTTTATCCCGTACACCCAAAATATAGGGCGAACGTTCATTGTCATAGCCGCGTAGATCGTCATACCAGAAAAGTTTCATTCGGTTAATGTGGTAGAGCAGACGCTGTAAAAATAAATGGGCCTGATCAGATTCAGGATCATATTTTTCCTGGAAAGCAATCGCTACTGCAGATTCCAGGCTTTCTTCAACAGTACACACAAGCGATTGCAGTTCATGAAGGTTTTGGTCTAAGTCTTTGTTTTGCAGCAGCTCCAAAAATGTCTGTTCGGCAGCCTCATAATCAATCTGAGGCCGGGTGCAAAGCATTGTTTCTCCTGAGGGCTTAATTGATTTTTCTTGCATTTCTTCCTGATAGTTTCCCATTGCCATGCTCCGAAACAGAAGCAAAAACCAATCCAAGTGAGTTATCTCGAATCTGTTTTTGCGGATAATAAGTGCTTATTATACCGATATAGATACGAGGCGCATTGTACAAAATCGGCTTCTAGGCGTCAATAATGTAGAGGTTTTTGTTATGGAAAGCAGTATATAAGTTATTTTTGTTGAGATTTTGGGACGATCCATTCGTGGATGTTGCTGCCGAAGGGATAGGCTGAATTGATTTTGACCCCCTTGAAACGGTGATGAACCGCGGCGAGTGTATCGGTCCAAAATAGAAAAATGGCGGGAGGATCCCTGTGGATCTCTTCCTGATAGGCAAAGTATATTTGTTTTCTTTTTGTAGGATCAAAGGTGCGTCTACCCGCTTCAAGAAGCCGGTCTACGACGGCATTTGAGTAGGAGGAAACGTTGAATCCACCTGTAATTTGAGAGGAATGCCAGTGCTGATAGCTAAAGTCCGGGTCTCCTCTTGCGACAATTTCAGGGAAATGGGCCTGAAATTGTTTCTTAAAGAGAAAGTCGATATTGTCCAATTGAAAAAGGCGAATCTGCATTTTAATGCCGATATCAAAAAGATCTTGCTGCACCAGAAGCAAAGTTTTTTGTTTTAAGTCATCGCCTGAATTCACATGTACTGTAAACTCAAATGTTGTCCCGTCTTTATCCAAAAAATAATCCCCGTCATGATCCGTCCAGCCTGCTTTTTTAAGCAGGGCTAAAGCCTTTTTCGGGTCGTAGGGATAAGCTTGAACACTTGGGTTGTAGGCCCATGAGGCATGAAAAATTGTGCCAGCGGCAACGCGCCCTTGCCCCAGCAGCACCTTCTCCACGATTTTTTCTTTGTCCACGGCATAGTTTAGGGCCTGCCTGA
>CAZRYI010000205.1:0-4339 GCA_964604255.1 uncultured Nitrospirota bacterium | reverse complement strand
CCCCCTGAAAACGATCCATGACCGCGTTGAAGGCCCCCGTGGTCATGGTGCCCATAAAAATAGCCATGATGACTGCGCCGGGCACAATTGAAGCGTCATAATCCAGTTTGCGATAGAGTTCGAGTGTGCTTAATTGCGGAATATTTCGATCAGGCCGCACTGCAATCGCGTCAATTTTCAGGAACGTAAAAGCTTCAGACAACACTTGTTTCAAAGCGGCAGCAGAAATCGCATCGGTATTATCAATGATCAAACCGACTTGCGGACTGGTGCCACGCGAAACAGCTTTGGAAAAATTAGGCGGGATGATCAAGGCCCCTTTTAATTGGCCGGAACGCACATCCGCTTCCGCTTGACCCACATCCAGCATGATCCTGTGTTTGACTGTTTTGGGGCCAGCTTCTATGGATTGAATGCGTTCAATCATGCGTTTTGCGTAAGGGCCGTGATCCTGATCAATAATGGCCAGTGGTAGGTTTTTGACTGTGCCCTGAAATGAATTGCCCAGCACGAGCAGGTAAACAATCGGCAGCAACACAGAGGATAAAATAGTGACGGGATTCCGCGCGAATTTTCGCAGATCCCGTTCCACAAAGGCCAAGACACGCCCCATCAGACTAAGCTCCCATCCGTCTCGGCACACCCGCGCCAATAAAAAAGTTGACCTTCTGACCTTCTTCCGCACGAATTGAGCGGCCCGTGTAGTGAATAAAAACATCTTCAAGAGAAGGTTGTTTGAGTCCGATGGATTGGATTTTAAGCGATTGTGCTTGCAAGGCCGACATCAACAAGGGGATGGCTGCCCCTGCATTGGAAACATAGACTTGCAGGTGATAGCTTTCCGTTTGATTGCTGCTCTCTTCTTTTTGAATTACTTGCTCGACAAAGTCAAAAGCAGAGAGTGTTGCAATGACTTCATCCAGCGGAGTTGCGATCTTCGCATCTGATTTTTCTGGATTGGGCAGGGTGACAATTTCAACAATGTCTTCACCGGGAATGCTTTTTTTGAGCACTTCCGGGCTATCCATGATTTTAATCTTTCCCTGATCGATAATCGCGATGCGGTCGCAAAGAAAGTCGGCTTCGTCCATGTAATGCGTGGTGAGAAAAATGGTGAGCTGTTCTTCCTGACGAAATTGGCGGAGCAAATCCCAGACGGCACGGCGCGATTGCGGATCAAGGCCGATGGTGGGTTCATCTAAAAAAAGGATCTTTGGGCGATGAATCAAACCCCTCGCAATTTCCAATCGGCGGCGCATTCCCCCCGAATAGGTGGCAACAAGGTCTTTGGCACGGCCACTCAGTTCCACCCGATCAAGCAAGTAGGCGATGCGTTCTTTGCGCTCTTTTGAAGGAACGCTGTAATATCGGGCATAAATATCCAGATTTTCTCTGCCGGTCAAATCCCGGTCTGTGGTCATGGCTTGAGAAACCACACCGATGGTGCCTCGTACTGCGTCGGGCTTTTTTAAGACATCAAATCCAGAGACGATGGCTTTGCCACTGCTGGGTTTGACCAGGCCGGTCAAAATTCGGATGAGGGTTGTTTTGCCCGCACCATTCGGCCCGAGCGAGCCGAAGCAGGTGCCGGATGCAACTTCAAAACTGATCTTGTCGATGGCCGACACAGCGCCATAGGATTTGACTAGGTCTTGCACAATCACGGCTGATGCGGGCTTAGGAGGATGTTTTGTGCTGCTTTGTTTCACCATTTTTTCCTGACTTGTCGAAGTAAATGCGTGCATTCACAGTCATGCCCGGTTTTAAAAATCCTTCCGGCGCTGTCAAAGCAATTTTGACCCGAAAGGTTTTAATATCCTGTCTGCCGCGTGTTGTGTCCCGTTGTGTGGCAAAAGCACCTGCGCTGCCAATTTCAACAACCTTTGCAGAGAAAGTGTTTCCTTGCCCGGAACCCATCAATAGCTCGGCGCGGCTTCCGATTCTGATGCTGGCGAGTTCTCCTTCTTCAAGATCAACACGCGCCCAGATCGACGCGGCGTCGATGAGCGTGATAATGGTGGTTCCGGCTGAGACCAGCTCGCCCACTTCATGGGCTTTCAATGTCACCCGTCCCGAAATCGGTGTGTGCAGACTGCCTTCTTTCAGGCGAACTTTGTAGAGGTGGAGGTGGGCCTGGCGTTGTTTTAAGGCCGCTTTTTCAGAGTAGATACGGGCCTGGGCCACGGCCACTTCAGATTCGGCCAGCAAAAACTCCGTCTCCGCTTTTTCACGTTTTGCAGTGGACATCAGCCCATCTTTGTGGAGTTTTACGACACGGTTTAAGTTACGTCGCGAGTCCTTCAGTGCTGCTTTTTCCTTGGCTAATACGGCCTTTGCCGTCAGGATGTCGGCCTCGCCTCGAAACACATCTGCCTCAGCCTGGGCGGTTTCTGCTTCCAACTCTTCCATGTGCAGACGAACCACTTCAGCATTTAAAGGGACCAGATCGCCTTCACTGAAAGGAATACTTTTAATGCGTCCCGAAATTTTAGGACTTAAATGAACTTCAGTCGCCTCAATCACGCCAACCCGTTCGATGTAGTCTCGGTTAAGCGGTTTTTCGAGAAAAGGAAAACCAGAAAAAGAAACAACGACGCCGATTGAGATCAGCACAATCGCGAATAAACGACCACTCATACTGACAGGTCTCCAGAACAGCGCATGAAAAACGCCACATCAAAGCAGTAAAGGGCTTCATTATACATAAAGCAAAAAGGTCTTGTCCTGAGGATTTAAGAGGCTGAAGCCAATAAATACCTGGAATGGGTGCCAGCATTAAATCCGAGAGACTTATTCTCTATTCCATAAAATCTTACGATTTTTTATTGAAATAGGGTGAGATCGCCTTGTGCAACAAGATATACTCAGTTCGCAATAAATAGCTGGCAAATATCCGCAACTTCCCTGGTCTCATTTACGATAGAAAATGGACACATTTAATTTTATGGAGAATAGAATGAAAAAATTAGTTTTACTGGTGGCATTATTTTTATTGGTCTCATCAAACGATGTTAGTGCGCGAGGTTTTGTGAATAACCCGGATCGCTTTCCAAGCGTCGGACTTTCTTTTGGTCTCAATTCACTTGGAGGGGATACATCATTTTTGATTAATGGCGCAGGGGTTCCCCCCGCAGCTGCTACCGACCTTGAAACAAAGGATTTAACTTTAGATTTCCGTCTTCCTGTTTCTCACTCTCTGACAGTTTTCGGTGGTATTTCAGTCATAAGAAACAGCTTTTCGATTAACGGACAAACCCCTCTTGCTCTCGAAGAACAAAACCGAGAATTAGACGGCTATGGCATCCGATTTGGTGCGAGATTTTATTTTAATCGATAACAATAAAAAAGCCCCGTTCCTTCAGGTGAAGAACGGGGCTTTTTTGTGTCCAAATTGAACTGAGTCTTGCTTAAGTGTGCGAGCCTTACTTTGGAAAAGAACTCATTTTGGCATTCTTTTTCAAAATGAGTTCCACCTTGTTTTCACCTTGCACCAGGCTGTAATTGACCGGCGAGAGCAGATCAATTACCAGCCTCAGCTTATCTGCGTGAACCCCGGTTCGCACCCGCTGAACAATCTGACCATCACCCGGCACACGCCTTCCCGCCATATTTTTCTTAACCCCTGGCAGATCAAGCACAATGTGTTTCTTTGTCCGGTTTGAATAGAAGACTTTGGCTTTTGATTCACCATTCAAAACAATCACGACTTTGAGATCGCCGCCTTCAATGAACTGAATCGCCGTGACCTGTGTCGCTGCCGCATGTGATTGACGTTTGCTGGGTGCGGGTGTTGCTTTGACAATCGCTTTGGGCTTCGGTTTTGGCTTGACCGCTTTTCTGATCGGGGGTTTAGTCATCTTGACTGATCCGGGGGGGATCAGTGGCGGAGGCAGTGTCTCGACACCTGCGCCGCCACCTGGTGGCATCGACAGATCAAGAGCCCCTGGAGACATTTTTTTCGCCACATCAGATGTCTGAGGGACGGGCTTTTTCACCGGGGCCGCATCCTCAAAAAACTTAAATGTATTGCCAGCAGAGTTTTCAGAACGACTTGCAACACGATCTCCGACTCCCCCTTCTAATTGCGTTACTTCAACAACAATGTTCAATCCTTCCGGGCGAACATCGGTTCTGACTTTTCCCGAGAGTTGGAATTCAATGCGAGATACATGAATGTCTCCACTGGGCACCGGTATAATCGAATGGATCGGTCCTTCATTCAGATTGATTTTATCATGATACTTTCCGAGGCCAACTTCTGAAATTTCAAGCACCAGCCGGTCAGGCGAAGTCAGGCGGAAGCTTGTAAAGAGCATCAGGCCCTCTCCCTCTACCTCGA
>CAZRYI010000204.1:0-4372 GCA_964604255.1 uncultured Nitrospirota bacterium | reverse complement strand
GTGGATGTCATCCAGACGGCGATTGTTGTGCAATTGGGAAAACCCGTTCGCACGATCACAGAACCCGGCCTGAAGTTTAAGATCCCTTTTATCCAGGATGTGATTAAATTTGATAAACGTCTGCTTGATTATGACTCTGCACCGCAGCCCGTCGTCACCAAGGACAAAAAGACCCTCGTCATTGATAACTTTGCGAAGTGGCGGATTGTTGATCCGCTGAAGTTTTACGAGGCATTCCGAACCGAGCAAACGGCACGAGCGCGTTTAGACGACATTATTTATTCCGAGTTGCGTGTGGATCTGGGGATGCAGGATCTCTCTGAAATTATTTCCCAGACCCGGATGGCGATTATGGCAACTGTGACAAAAGCGACGAATGAAAAGGCCCTTGAATACGGCATTGAAATTGTCGATGTCCGTATCAAACGTGCCGACCTGCCTGAAGAAAACGAAAAAGCTGTCTTTGCCCGTATGCAGGCAGAGCGAGGCAGAGCGGCAAAAGGCTATCGTTCTGAGGGGGCAGAAGAGGCCCAAAAAGTGAGGTCTTTGGCCGAAAAAGAAAAAGAAATTCTGCTGGCACGAGCCTATAAAACACAGCAGGAGTTGATGGGTGACGGAGATGCGAATGCCTTTCGGATTTATGCCGAAGCTTACGGTCAGGATCCCGATTTCTTTGGGTTTGTCCGTTCAATGGAAGCCTACAAAAAGGTCTTGAACAAGGGAACGATGCTTGTGCTCACCCCTGAATCAGAATTCTTCAAATACATCCAACGGAAGTAGGGGCGTTTTCATCAGTGTCGTTCATTGAGAACGCTCCCCAATAAACCGAACACTTCCCATGAATAAAGACAGTGGCACTTTGGTCGAGCAAGAAATCCTGTCTCGACTGGAGGCGCTCCAGCCAAACACGCTCTACGCAATCACCACGAAGTCTGTATTGCTTCAGGGCTTTAAATCTTATGAAGCGCAGCGTCTTGAGTCTTTCTCCTGGCAGGCCGGGGGCGAGGGCTTGTTGGAAGCGACGATTCTTGAGGATGCTTTTGATGACCGGCGTTCAAAAGTGTCGATCTCAATAGCGTCTCAGGAACTCCGTTATCGTTGTAACTGCCGCACCTGGCATGCAAGCCGTCAATGTAAACACCTGATTTGCACACTCCTGTGTGTGATCAATATCTTTTCACCAAAACTGTATTATCAGGCCCGACACGACAAGGCCAGAATTCAGGACTTAAAATCTGAACTGCTCTCCGTTCGCAAGGGTGCTGATGTCACTGTCGGAGTTCCGATAAAAAAAGAAAGCCCTGTTGTCGCGACACGTAAAACAGCCTTATCACCTTATGAACTGGTGATTCAAACAACAGAAACCTATCCGTCGATTTATGTGCGAAAGGGAGGCAAAATTGTTGACTCCTCCCTGCATCTTCCGCAAGCCCTCTCCGTATTTGTCTTTCCCTATTATTCAATCAGTAGTCTTCTGGAGCGTTTCAGCAATTATCTGAAACATCAGGGGAATGATTTCCCATTGACTTTGATTAGCGACAAGGGCGAAATGCCGATCAAATGGGATGCGAATCTTTTTTTTCAAAGTAAAACGGAACTCAATATTTGTGAAGATCAGATCGCTGTGCGGAGCCTCTGCCTGCTGAAGGGGGTAGTTTCTGAAAAGATCGCGCGTTTCTGGACTTTTATTGTTGACCTGAAAACCGGCAAGCTGGGTTCAGTCCGAAACACCGACGGCTGGCGTCTCTACACAGAAATTGATCGTCTTTTTGAACGATCCGCCCGTTTCGATGAGGATGCCTTTGATGGTGATGACAACGTTGACAGTGAAGAACACTCGGAGCGACGTTGGATTACCCGAAACACGCACTTTCAAATTCCCCTCAAAACCTTCCAGCGTTTTCAACTCAACTTTGCCAAGGAAGCGGAACACGAAGTTTTAAATGACCTGGTGCTCAAGCTCAATGGCAAGTCTTCACCGCCCCGTCAATCAGAACACCGACATCGTTTGCTGATTGAACCCGGTCACTTTGAAACCTCTCGTTTACGCACATTGTGTTTGCTGGGTGAATCGAAAGCCGCGACAACAGCTGCAACATTCACCTTTTTCACCGAGATCAACCAACGCAATTTACCTGCGCCGCTTAAAGCCCTCAAACGGCAACTGGTACTCTGCGAAACTTTTTTTAAATTACTCGACTTAAAGAAAAAAGAAAGTGGCACCCGAGTGATCCGCAAGGCACTTTCCAATGGTGATTTTGTGCAATACAGCATCAAGCGGCCAGCGAGAGACCTGCTCAAACGACATTTTGAGGCCTTTTTTAAACAAGACCTCCGAATTTGGGCGGATTACACCGGCTGGTCGATTGCCCCGAACAACAAACAAATGGAAGCCCAGCTCTACCGGATTCCCTTTGAAGTATTCGGCGCAAAAATTTTTAAAGACATCAGCAGCTACCATGAAATGCTGGTGCCCACAAAAGTGCTGCATGAGCGACTGCCGCTCCTGCATGTACAGTGTGAACTGGCTGGCATCGACCTCCACTATCAAGGCAAACCCATCTCGACCACGGCCTGGGATTTTTCTTTTGATGCAAGACGGGCGAAGGGCATTGACTGGTTTGAGATCAAACCGGAAATCCGTTGCAACGGCAACTTGATCAAGGAAGAGGAATGGCAGCACCTGCTTGAGCAAAACGGGGTCGTCGAAAAGGATGGCAAAATCCATATTGCCAATGCCGATACACAAAAAATATTAAAATCTCTCGCCTTGATCTACAAAAAAGAGCAGTCGGAAGATAGAACAAAACGCACACTGGTTCAGGTGCCCAGCCTTCAGATCCTGGACTGGATCGCGCTGAGAAAAGAAGGGGTGCGCATCACCCTGGCAGATGAAGACGAAGCCCTGATTAAAAGTCTGCTTGAATTTAAAACGATTCCAGAAATCCGAAGCCCGAGGCGGCTTCAGGCGACTTTGAGACCTTATCAAAAAGAAGGACTTGACTGGCTTGCTTTTCTCTATGGGCATCGTTTTGGCGCTTGCCTTGCCGATGACATGGGTCTTGGAAAAACCATCCAGGCCATCTGCCTGCTGGCGGCAATAAAAGAAAAAATTATCCCCTCTTTAGCTCCGCAGCATCATCTGCCACATCTCATTATCGTGCCACCGAGTTTGCTCTTTAACTGGGAAAATGAAATCGAACGCTTCTATCCCGAACTTTCAATTTATTCCTACACAGGAAAAGATCGAAAACGTGATTTTGGTGAGGTCGATATCGTGATGACCACTTACGCCCTGGTGCGACGTGACATCGAAAAATTAAAAGAAATTCCCTTTCACGTTGTGATTTTTGACGAAGCACAGGCCGTAAAAAATGTCTATGCCGATACGACCACTGCCGTTCGTTTGCTGAAAAGCCATTTCAAACTGGTGATCACCGGTACCCCGCTTGAAAATCATCTGGGTGAATATTATTCCCTGATTGATCTCTGTCTGCCGGGGCTGCTCGGAGATTATGAAACCTTTAAATCAGAAACAAAGCGGGAAAATGAAGCCATGTTAAAGGTTTTGATTGCCCGGACGCGCCCCTTTGTTCTGAGACGTGTCAAAGAAGCCATCTTGAAAGAGTTGCCACCCAAGGTCGAGATTGATATCTACCTGGATTTGAATGCGAAGCAGCGCGGACTTTATCAAAAAACCGTCGCCAGTATTAAATCGGCCATTGACTCAGCCTATGCACAAAAGACACAGGCTCAGGCAAAAATCATCGCCCTGACAGCCATCTTAAAACTGCGCCAGCTCTGCATTTCAACCAAATTACTGGACCCCGATTCCGGGAAGCAGGGCGAACATTCTCCAAAAATGAGCTATCTGATCAAGCAGTTAGAAGAGCTGCTGGAAGAAGGTCACAGTGCCCTGGTCTTTTCTCAATTTACCAGCGGGCTTGATCTTTTTGAGGCGGATCTGAAAAGCGGCGGAATGCCCTTTTATCGCTTAGACGGTAAAACCCCGACAAAAAAACGCAAGGATCTTGTGAAAGGTTTTCAGGAAGGCACGAAGCCCTCTATTTTTCTGCTGAGTTTAAAAGCGGGCGGTCAGGGTTTGAACTTAACCAAGGCTTCCTACGTTTTTCATCTCGACCCCTGGTGGAACCCCGCAGTAGAAAACCAGGCCTCCGACCGAGCGCACCGCATCGGTCAAAAAAACAAAGTCACCGTCACACGCATTCTCATGCGGCATACCATCGAAGAAAAAATGATGTTCCTAAAAGAGAAAAAATCCGCGCTTTACGACACAGTCATGGGCGGAGAAGAAAAAAGCAACAAAGCCTACGCCATCTCAAAATCAGACTTTGACTTTCTGTTGAACTAA
>CAZRYI010000203.1:1794-4392 GCA_964604255.1 uncultured Nitrospirota bacterium | reverse complement strand
CAAGCGGTTGTCAGCGGTTTGCATGGAAAGGCTCGGTAATATAGCGGGCTTTTCCTGTCCGTAAATGCTTTGGTACGGCACTACGGCTCTGGGCCAGATTTCGTTGAAATTTGGATCGTCTTTGATCAGGGTTAACTGGTTACTGTTTGTTGGGTCCTCAACGATTGAGGTGGCAGCGGAACGAATCATATAAATGCCGGATCTGAGCGCTTCGCATAGATTATTAGACGCGCAAGCGGAGTCAAACCAATTGACGGAACCGGTTGAATAGGCGACAAGGACATGACCATTCACTGTTGCTGATGGCATTGAGTATTTACCGGATAAATTAGGCGCTGGCACATCTGAGGGGCTGGTATGTGCGGTGAGGTTCGTTGTTCCTTTTCGATCAAACTCTCTAAAACTGATTCTGTATTGATTTCCGAATGGCTCACGTTCTGAGATGGATTGCCGTAAATAATCAATGCCGCTTGGGTCAGAAATAGGATAACGCAGTAGTGCGCCAAAGCCATAATCAAAAGACGGGTAATACCACCCTGAAATAATCTGTTGATCCGCTAACTGAGTGATGAAGTGCTCGACATTTTTATGGTGGTCGTGAGGCTCTGTGAATTGTTTCATGTTCGAGCCATCGGGGTGAACGGTAAACAGGGTCGTCATGGCATAGAGGTACTTGTTTCCAACATCCTGCCAGGTTGAAAACAGAATACGTCCATCCGTTAACTGAAGGGGGTGTTGCACCATATGCAGTGAACCAGTTTCAATGCGGTGTAGATTAGATCTTGCTGCGCTTGTTGCTGTGCCATCATGATCATCCATCACATAAAGTTGTTGCATACTGCCACGGACGATAGCGTTTGTACCGGGATTAAATGCAGTTAAGGCGGCTCTGTTAGAAGTGAATAATATTCGGCCATCGGCTAAGGGCGTTGGTGCCATATCTCTGATGCCACGCACACTGGCTTGATCATGCGCTGCTGTTGTATTACCCGCATAGTTGGCGCTATCGAAACCGTCGTCAAATGTGAGGCGAATCGGGTTGTAGGGGGGGCCGCTGGATAAGTTGATTTTATAGAGCCAGCTGGCTGAACTTCGTGTTGCCGTTTCTATTTGGGAAAAATAGACATATCTCCCGTCGAGGGAAATAAAAGGGTCCATGATGCTGCATGTTGTGCAGTCAACAAGCACCGTCTCCGAACCATCAGGGCTCAGCAACATTAAATCGGCACCGGCAGCGATGTCATAGGGTTTTTCACCTTGAGGGATCGTCACAAAGCTATCGCCAGGGTCAACGGCAGGGTATCGAACATAAACAATGTCGTAATCAATTCCCGCGTCTATGGGGGCGGCCTGGGCCATTGAAAGACCGGAGAGTAGGCAAATTGTCGTTAGAGATAATCGGATGATATTTTGAAAAAATATTGGTTTCATTAAATGACCCCGCATAAGGCAGGTGACTTTTCGGAATCTCCTGAAGTGTTGTAGGCGACCACTTGAAAACAGATATTATCGCCGGTTTTCAACTGAAGGTCGGTACCGGCATTTACCTCTAAGGACGGCGCGCTAAAGTCGATATCACTTGCTAAAAGTGTTTTAAATAGCGCGTTGGTTGTGCTGCTTGAGTTCCCGGAATAGAGTCTATATCCGATGATATTGTCTCCTGTCGGGTTTTCATCCCATAACAGTTTTAGCGTTACATTCTCTGCACAGGCAGTACAAGGCAGCTCTGTTGTGATTGCATCGCCATCACTGGCACCACTGTCATTGTTGCTAACACTGTCGTTGCTGCATGAGGTCGTTATTACAATCATCGTAAGAAAAAAAATAGTCCGTAAAATTTTTATAGGATGATAATCAGTCATCATAGTCCACCTTTTGAAGATAACAAGAATAATTACGCTTAATATTTAATAATTTCAATTGTATCAGAAAGATTGAAATCGTCAGGAGAAAGACGAGGCCTTCAGTTTGTTCAAAGAACTGCTTGCCGCTCCCGAATTGTTGTGCGTAATTAAACTAGGGTAGTTTTGAACGAAATTCCAGTGTCTCAAGATGAAGACAACACGAAGTTTTGTTGATATTGTGGCTCAGATGCAAGCGTCGCTTCAGATTTGATATGACACTTTCAATCTGAGCAATTGCCGTTCTTGTCTTGAAAATCCTTCTTGACAGTGTTGGGTGGTATATTTATGATACGCAGTCTACCTCCCCTTGTTACTGATCTTATTCTGAGGCCCTTCTATTATAGAGATGTTGACGACCAGTCAGATTCAAAAATCCCCGAAGCAGTTTCAGACAATCCCTCGTAAGAACAAGCGACTGGGATCTTTGTGCTTGTGTTTGTTTTTTCTGCTCACACTGCTTTTTCCGAGTGCGACGACATTTGCACAAATTGACGAAAAACAACTCAAAAATCTGACACCTGAAGAACTGCAACGCGGGAAAGATTTTCTAAAAAAACAGGATCAAAAAAAATCGCCTGGATCTCTGATCAATAAAACAAAAATACAGAGTGAAAAAATAGCGGTTCCAACACCTGCGGCAGCACCCACTGCAAATCGTCGATCACAGTTCGAAGCCTACCTGCGCGGAGAACAA
>CAZRYI010000203.1:0-1694 GCA_964604255.1 uncultured Nitrospirota bacterium | reverse complement strand
AAATCGTCGATCACAGTTCGAAGCCTACCTGCGCGGAGAACAACCTGAGCTGATTTCCCTTGAGATTGATCAGTTTGGTTACGATCTTTTTCGACAAGCCCCCGCATCTTTTACGCCTGTCGATGTCATTCCGGTTGCACCGGACTATCTTTTGGGCCCGGGGGATGAGATCCGAATCAATATCTGGGGAAAACTCAATGTAGACCATGTGCTCTCGATTGATCGGGACGGTAAGATTGTGTTGCCGCAACTCGGCGCACTCCATCTGGCCGGGCTTTCATTCTCTGAAGCAAAAGACTATTTACTCAAAGAGTTCAGTCGGTATTATCGATCTTCCGAAGTAAAAATGAATGTCAGCATGGGGCAGCTTCGTTCCATTCGCGCTTTTGTGGTGGGAAAGGCGGCTCGCCCTGGTAGCTACACCCTCTCTTCTTTTTCGACACTCATCAATGCCCTTTTTGTCGCAGGAGGCCCGAGCAAAGTCGGGACGATGCGGGACATTGTGCTCAAAAGAAATGGGAAAACGATTGCCCGACTCGATCTCTACGATCTGCTGCTACAGGGGAATAAAGGGGATGACATTCGCTTGATGTCGGAAGATGTCATTTTTATTCCCGGTGTCGGGCCGCTGATTGGTATTGCTGGCAATGTGAATGTCCCGGCTATTTATGAATCGAAAGGCCGGATGACCTTGCAAAGCCTCATAGAAATGGCGGGAGGTATTAGCGCAACAGGTTATTTGCAACGGGTTCAGGTGGAACGCATTTTTGAAAATAAAAGCAAGATGGTACTTGATGTGGACATGGAATCACTTTTTGAAGAAAAAGACATCCCTCTACTAGATGGAGATCTTGTTCGGGTATTTTCAATCGAAAATCGCATTACCAATTCTGTCACCCTTAAAGGAAATGTCCAGCGTCCGGGGGTCTACGAGTGGCAACAAGGTCTAAGGCTTAAGGATTTGATTTCATCTTTTGATCAGTTGTTGCCTGACACATTTTTAGACTATGTGCTGATTGAAAGACTTGTGCAGCCGAACCAACACAGTGAATACCTTTCGAGCAACCTGTCAAAACTCTTACTTGAGGCGGATGAGGAAGCCAATGTGCTACTGCACCCGAGAGATACCATCCTTGTTTACAATCGCTGGGAACTCTTTGATAAAAAACAGGTGCGTGTAGAAGGTGCTGTGAACAAACCCGGTGCTTTTGAATATCGCCCCAATATGAAGCTTTCAGATCTGCTCTATCTTGCAGGCGGTGTGAAGGATCATGCCTTTTTGGAGTCTGCAGAGTTAACCCGGATTATTCCGACGCCCGGTGGCCCGGAAATTAAACGCTTCTCTATTGACTTATCCGGCGTATTTTCAGGACAGGCGGCTGCCAACATCAACCTAGCGCCTGATGACCATGTTTCCGTTCAAACTGTCCCAGAATGGGAACTTTACCGGACGGTAACCATTTCTGGAGAAGTGCGCTTTCCAGGCAGTTACACCAGCAAAAAAGGGGAGAGACTTTCCTCTTTAATTGAACGGGCGGGCGGCTACACTGAAAACGCCTATCTTAAAGGGGCTGTTTTTTCACGGGAGTCGGTTCGAGTACTACAACAGCGGCAGTTGAATGAGTCGATAGACCGTCTTGAATCCCAACTTTTATCGCAGTCTGCCACCAGCATTGATACAGCCATTACGCCTG
>CAZRYI010000202.1:0-4395 GCA_964604255.1 uncultured Nitrospirota bacterium | reverse complement strand
CAAGGGAAATGGCGATGAAGCGGCGTGATGAAGCATTGAAAAGCATGGCAAGTGACAGTATTGATGCCATTGCCCAATATCGAGAAAAATCCCCGTGGCTTTTTCTGGAAGCCTGGAAACAAGGGGTGAACATTGTTGGTGAAAAATATTTCAGCGCTCATCCGTCTTTGACAGAAGCCGTAACATCACAGGAATCCATCACTGACAAACAGCAGCTCATTCCAAATCTAAAATTAATTGAAGCAGATATCGCGCAGTTGTCGGGCAGCGAAGCCGCTTTGTTGGCGGTGATGTGTTCTTTTTACAATTCCAGACAGGGCGGAAAGCTGATGCGAGGTCTTGGCATAGAGGGTATGGCTGAGGTGAGTCAGCAGATGAGCCTTGCGGGAAACCAGGTCGTGGCACGACTCTTGGTGCATTTTACCGACTGGTAAATGTCGAAAGTAGACAAAAAATCGGTTCTACGCGCTAAAACAGACATGAACAAGAATCAGAGGCTCCTCTAAATGGATTATGAAAAGAAATTGCAGTCACTCGGACTGAGCCTTCCTCAAGCTCCGAAACCAGTCGCCTCATATCTTCCCCTTGTCAGGTCGGGGGATCTGCTGTTTCTATCCGGGATGCTTCCTTTTGTTGAGGGGACTCTGGTCTCAAGTGGAAAAATAGGGGAAGCACTGACCTTTGAACAGGGTGTAGAGGCCGCGCGGATTGCCGTTTTAAATGGTCTTGCGGTGATCAAGGCAGAGATGGCTTCGCTTGATGAGATCAAAAAAATCGTTCGGATCGCGGTTTATGTCGCTTCGGCCTCGGAATTTACGCAACAACCGCTTGTCGCCAATGGGGCTTCTGATCTGCTTGTTGAAATTTTTGGCGACGATGTTGGCCGCCATGCCCGGCTGGCCCTGGGGGCAGTCTCTTTACCGCTGGATGCCCCTGTCGAATTAGAAATGATTGTTGCGGTGAGGTCTTAAGACGCTGATGTTTCGGATAACTGCTCTGGCGCTACTTTCCGCGATATTGGCTGACACCACCAAAGGTGCCGAACCATTTATTGCCCTGGCGGTCGATGGCGATTGAATAGACGGTTCCAATGCCATCCTCGGAGCCTAGATTTTCAAATTGTTTTCCGTCGTAGCGGCTGACGCCCCCATCGGTGCCAATCCAAATCATCCCGTCTTTTTCGATTGTGATTGCGTGGATTAAATTACCGGACAAACCCTCTTTTTTAGTAAAACTTGTCCAGGTTTTACCGTCAAAACGAGATAGACCTCCACCTAAAGTGCCGATCCAGATATTATTTTGCGCGTCTACTGCGGAGGCAGAAATATAATCTGGATTGTAGTCCAAGGGTTTGTCTCCCCCTGCGTCATGATGTCTGGGTGTGTAGGGCAGGGACTGTGTTTCGGGAGGCTTGACGCTGTCAATCTTTGCGCCAACACCGTCTTTGTTGGTATAGCTCTTCCAGGTTTTGCCATCGTATCGGGTCACGCCGCCTTCGGTGCCAAACCAAAACACACCTTTTTGATCCTGGCTCAGCGTATAAACCCACTTGTCAATCAAACCGTCGTCGGTTGTAAATGTCTTAAAGCCGGTGCCATCGAAACGGCTAACGCCTTTCCAGGTGGCAACCCACATATCGCCTTCGGGGTCAAAATGGATTGCATAAACCCAAAGGTCGCCCAGCCCACGTCCCTTTTTATAATGCTGCCAATCGCTATAGTCTAGGGGAGAACCGACACCGTAGGGTGTATAAGCCAGCCACTTTTTCCCATCAAAATGGCTGAGGCCGCCTCCGTAGGTACCCACCCAGGGTGCGCCCTTTGGGCCGATGGTAATAGTGTGAATCATATTGGAGAGCAGACCGTCTTTTGTTGTATAGACTTTTTGTGTTTCGGCCTTGAGATCATATTTTAAAAGACCATTGGTTGTGCCGATCCATAAGATGTCGCTATCGAAAGCGAGGGTTTTTACAATGGAAAAGAGGCTGTAATGCTCCCAAAGACCTGATGCTTTTTCCGGAGGCTCCGGTTCAGCAGAGACGGAGTAGGGCATGAAAAGGGACAGAAAAAAGAGCAGACTGGCGATGACTGTTCTGCCAGGACGACGTTTAAGTTGCGGCTTAATATTTTGTCGATTCATGATGAGTAATAGGTGATTGTCCGGTAGGTGATTTCTGTCGGTTCAAGCACTGACCCTCCGGGTTTTCCTATGGCTTCCTTCGCAATTTGAGAAATCCAATTTCCTGTTTTGTCATATTCGTACTGAAAATGTTTATTCGAGGTGGTCTGGCCCGCAGTGTTGTAGCGAGTTTCTTCGACGATGTTGCCTTGTGCATCATATGAAAAGACGACTCTGAAATTGAGCAATGATTTCATCATGCCTGCTTTTTCTCCCGGACGTGCCAGATAATAGGACTCTTCGGTTTTTCGACCTGCCGGATTATATTGGTAGATCCAGCTAAAAGCATTGTTGGTTTGTTTTAGATGATGTTTTTCTTCGATCAAGTTTCCTAATTTGTCGTAAATATAAACAATGGTTGAAAAGACTTGTCCGCTTGGAAAAACACGCGTCTCTTTAATTTCATGCTTCGAGACATGATGTGTGTAGGCCCACTGAAAGATGAGCTTTCCTTTGTAGTCATATTCAACCCCTTTTTGCAGTTTACCCGGGGCGCTGTAAGTGAAAACTGACTTAAAATCGAGCGATTTATCCACGTAAAGCTGGTCTTCCACAATCCGGTAACCTAGACGGTCGTAGGTCGTTGAGAGCCAGGGGGTTCGGAGGTTTTCCGGTAGCCATCTGCCACCAACTTTTTTCATCTTTGAAAATTCAACTAAAACCGTTTCAACTGGGCCGATGAGCTGTTCTTGAATCCGCTCCGGTTTTGCCTTCACCATCTGCGGGACAAGATCTTGTGCATTCAGCGCAGAGATTTGAAACAAGGAGAGCAGCAAAAAGATTAAAAAAGGATTTTTCATGGAAAGATTTTTAAGTTCATGATGAAAACATCCAGTCAGTTGGCATAAAAAAAGGCCGGTCACCCCGAGTTGAGCAGTGACCGGCCTATACAGTTTAGAATCTGAGACCCTTTAAGCCCTATTCTTTTGGTTTTACATGGCAACGGGTGCAATTCGCGATGGGGAAGGCAACCCGCCCATGACAACGTCCGCAAAACTCACCGTTGACAATCTTGACCATCGAAATGGGATTGCCACCCTTTTTCATCATAAAAATACCGGGGTGGCAGTTACTGCAATCGAGCCAGAAGGTATGCGGAAAATGCGGGAACACAACATTCGGCATTGACCCGACCGCTGGAATCTCAATATCAAAATTAAACGGCGGCACTGGAGGCTTCGTCAAATCGAGCGACTCATGAGGGCTGATTTTCTCATCCTTAAAAGCCTGTACCCAATCCTCAAGTCCGGTCGCTTCCTTCGGAAGATCCTCCATCACAACATGAGGATTGCTGTTTTCCTTGTTGAAAGGCGCTCCTGGCGTCGGCATTTTGCTCAGATCTTCATGTTTCGGTAAACTATCCACCGGAGGAGGTGCAATGAGAGACCTCACTTTCGGGGCATCTCCCGATCCTTTCAAGTCCTTTTCTTCAACTTGAACGGGCGCTGCTGCTTGGGCAACCACAATAGGTGCTGCCTTACTTTCAGCCGCCTCAGCCGGTGCAACGGGTTCGCTCTTTGCCTGTCGTACACATGCATAGATGGAAGAGAGGGAAAAGAGTACCAGTACGAGCACTGTATAAAAAGATTTCTTTCGTCCTTTTGTTGCCCAGGTCATAAAACCCCTCCTATTTTGGGAATCCCTCTAAAACACCTGTCTTCATTCCCGGAACACCTGAGTGACAACGTGCACAGTCAATCGGTTTCCACGAGATCGTGCCGTTATGGCACTTTCCGCAGAATTGTCCGTCAATGACGATCTTCTTCATGTCAATGTCATTTGCACCAGCGCGCATCTCAAAGATGGCTGGATGACAGACCTTACACTTAAATTCCGCCCTGTGGTACCAGTGAGGGAAGACGACAGGCGGCATCCCTCGTTTTTCTGCCTTGTTGTTTAGAACCATGTCGCCAAAATAACCATCGACGTGATCTCCGACGAACAAGAACGAAAAGAGCAGGGCCATCCCCAACACGATGCCGATCCGTACTTTTTTCATCATTCCTCCCTGGCAAATATGAAAAGTTGGACGAGAATTACCATACCTTTTTAATATTTGTCAACAGAATTTTAGTAAATATTAAGTGCTGGAAAAGGATTCGGCTCTGGCCGCTTTTTTTCTTGACAAAAGTGCGAAAAAAATTATAGTAACCCCTGATATTTTCGGGCTTTTATATCTATTCTTTGAGTTCGTTTTTTGCTCCAATGTGGACTCGT
>CAZRYI010000201.1:0-4402 GCA_964604255.1 uncultured Nitrospirota bacterium | reverse complement strand
CAACCGACGCCACGTGTCAGCTCATGACCCGTGTGCCACATGGCTTGCAACATGGTGAGACCTTCAGGCACTTGATAAAACTTACCCATGATCTCGACGGTAATTTCTTGGGTCTGTGAAGATGCAGCCGGAGTGGTCGTCATAGGCTGGCCTCTCCCCGTCTTTCATGGAGATCGGCCAGCCGTGATTTTATCAACGATACATTATTCAAGGTAAAACGTCCTACCACATCAACCTCTTGTGATCTATGCGTTCAGGGCATTCAGTGCAGAACCGGCTTTGAACCAAACAATCTGTTTGTCCGTCATGCTGTGATTTGCCTGAATACGCACTGTTTCGCCGCCCGCCTTGTGAATCACGAGATCAATTTTAACACCGGGTGCAAGTTTTTCAAGCCCGACAACACTGACACGGTCATTTTGCTCGATTTTTCCCCAGTCTTCGGGATTCGCAAAAGTCAATGGCAGCACACCTTGTTTTTTCAGGTTGGTCTCGTGAATTCGCGCAAAGCTTTTGGTAATCACAGTCTTGACACCCAGAAATCTCGGTGACATCGCGGCGTGTTCGCGGGAACTGCCTTCGCCGTAATTTTCATCACCCACCACAATTGAACTGACGCCTTTTAACTTATAACGTCGTGCCACCTGAGAAGGGGTTAGATTGGACTCATTCGCCAGCACATCATTGGCTTTGCCTGTTTCTGCAAAGATATTATTCGCACCCAAAAACATGTTGTCGCTGATTCGGTCGAGATGACCGCGATAGCGCAACCAGGGACCGGCCGGAGAAATATGGTCTGTTGTACATTTTCCTTCCACTTTCAGCAGCACAGCAAGTTGATCTAAATCATTACCATCCCACACAGGAAAAGGCTCAAGCAACTGAAGTCGTTCACTTTCGGCGCCAACAATCACGGTGATGCCTTCACCACTTTCAGCAGGTTCTACCAAACCTTCACTGCCTCCGGCAAAACCGTCAGCGGGCAACTCGTCCCCTTGAGGGGGTTCAAAATAAACCTTTGTGCCATCTGCGGCTGTTAAGGAATCAGTCAAAGGATTGAAATGAAGATCACCTGAAAGGGCCATCGCAGTGACCAGTTCGGGACTGCTCAGAAAAGAGAGCGTTGCGGTATTGGCATCATTCCGGGCTTTGAAGTTTCGGTTGAATGAACTGATAATCGAGTTTGCTTCTCCTTTTTCGACATCCTCTCGTTTCCACTGACCGATGCAGGGGCCACAGGCATTCGCCATCACGGTGCCACCCATTTCTTCAAAGGTTTGCAGAAAACCATCCCGCTTCATCGTCTGATAGATCCGTTCCGAACCGGGGGAGATCACAAAAACGGCCTTTGTTTTCAAACCGGCTTTCAAACCTTGACGGGCGATATGCGCCGCACGACCAATGTCTTCGTAAGAAGAGTTGGTACAGCTCCCGATCAGTGCTGCACTCACTTTTTGCGGATATGCTTTTTCTTTCGCCTCGGCAGCCATCTTTGAAATCGGACGAGACAAGTCAGGAGAGTGAGGCCCCACAACATGCGGCTCCAACTCAGAAAGATTGATTTCAACAACCTGATCGTAATAATCCTCTGGAGAAGCCAAAACTTCAGGATCGGCGGTCAAAAGTGCGCGATTGGCTTGGGCCAATTCAGCAATATCACTGCGATTGGTGATTTTCAAATAGGCCGCCATTTTTTCGTCATAAGGAAAAACGGAAGTCGTCGCACCCAGTTCAGCACCCATATTGGTGATGGTGCCTTTTCCCGTTGCAGAGATGGTTTCAGCACCCGGACCAAAATATTCAACAATTTTGTTTGTGCCACCCTTGGTGGTCAACATGCCCAGAAGATAGAGAATGACATCTTTCGGAGCAGCCCAACCGCTCAAAGAACCCGTCAACTTGACACCTAAGATCTTCGGATGAAGGACTTCCCAGGGCAATCCGGCCATCACTTCTCCGGCATCCGCCCCGCCAACACCAATCGCCAACATGCCCAGTCCACCGCCGTTGGGTGTGTGGGAGTCGGTGCCAATAATCAATCCACCTGGAAAAGCATAGTTTTCCAACACAACCTGATGGATGATCCCTGCGCCCGGTTTCCAGAAACCGATGCCGTATTTTTCTGCGGCAGAGCCAAGAAAGTCATACACTTCCTTGTTCTCGGCAATGGCCCGATCAATATCTTCTCCTGCACCTGTTTGCGCCCGAATGAGATGGTCGCAATGGATAGTACTGGGCACGGCAACACGTTGTTTGCCTGCCTGAATAAACTGCAACATTGCCATTTGCGCTGTGGCATCCTGCATCGCCACGCGGTCGGGACGAAGCAACAACTGAGCAACACCGCGCTCCCAATGTTGACCTTCAAGATCGTCCAAATGGGACACCAGATTTTTTTCGGTGAGGGTCAACGGACGACCAAAGCGTTTACGGGCGGCGGCAACACGATCCGCCATGGTTGCGTAATGATTTTTAATCAACTCGTAAGACATCAAACTCTCCCTTTGAACAGATTCAACAACATTGGCAGACAAGGTTCAAACTCGGAAAAAACCGATTTTAACCGAAGCCTATTCCATTGATCAAGCGGCGCTCAGCTACGGTGCATCCAGCGGCGGCACATCTCTCTTTTTTGGTGAAACATAGTTGGCCAGATATCTAAAGAGACGCACCAAACGGCTTCCCTGCTGTTTTTGGTCGATCCAATGACCAATCATGCCAATGGTGCGAGACAGGATAAAAAAGCCATTGAGGGAATCAACCGGGAACTTCAGATCCACCAGAATCGCCGCCATCGTGCCATCCACATTCAAAATCAAGGTATCTTTTTTGGTCGTCGTTTTTGCTTCAACGGCAAGCGCAAAATCAAGATGCGGCGTTGGGATGCCCGTTGATTTGACATAGGCAACCAATGATTTCACACGTTTATCAGGATTTCGCAGCGATTTCACACGATGCCCGATGCCCGGAACAGGCCCGACATTCTTTTTCATGTAGGCCAGGAATTCATCGACCTCCATCTTGTTTTTTACGGCATAAGAAAACCACTCTCCCGCCCCGGTCACTGCACCACCGAAGCGTGGGCCAATCATAATCATGCCCGCTGCAACAGCTTGCGCCATGTTAATGCCAGCACAGGCAGCAATGATTGTGACCAAAGCACCGGAAACGCAGGGGCCGTGATCTGCGGAAAGGATGACAATGCGTTTCACCACTTCGGCTTCAACAGGTGAAAGCAGACGTTTATCCCAGAGCAAACCGATCACATGGGGAATCTGATAACCCTTGTCGATTAACTCAGAGGCTGCATAACCGTTATAGAGCGGCTCTTCGCCACGATCATCGCAAATGGAAGACTTGAGTAGAGGCTCGGCAAAAATGTCGCCATCTTTGATCGCCTCATCAATTGATTTAGGCATCGGCTGTGGTTCTTCTATCGACTCTGTAATGGCCTTGGCTTCGCCTGACGCCACAATGGCTTCATAGGTTTCTTTGATCGCAGGTCCGAGGCCACCAAAGGTTGCTGGTACGATGGCACCGGCTGCTTTAAGCGCTTCGGCTTTGGCTCTTGCAGAACCTTCGCCGTGCAAACCTTCTTTGGCACCGGCATGACCGAACTTCATACCCTTCGGCAATTCTTCCTGACAGTAACCGGAAACCACGCCAATCAATTTAATCCGACGTTTTTTCGCGGCATACCAGGCGGCAGCGCCTTCTTCTAAGTCGCCGCCCATTTCACCGACCATGACAACAGCCTTGGTCTGAGGGTCATTTTCAAACATTTCGAGATAGGTCGAAAAATCGGAGCCGGGATAAGTATCACCGCCGATGCCGATGGCCGTGGTGATGCCGTCGGCAAACTGGCTACAGATCCACATAATTTCGTTGGATAGCCCACCCGACTTGGTGATCACACCAAAGGAACCTTGACGATGCAATTTGCAAAGCACGAGGTTGTCGTAGGAACCGCCGATCACACCCAGGCGTGCTTCTCCCGCAGAGAGAATCCCGATGGAAGAGGGGCCATTGAATGTTTTGCCCAGACGTTCTGATTCGATGCGGAGCTTTTTGGCATCCCGTTCAGGAATGCCTTCAGTGATCATCGAAACCAGTTTGATATTGGGGGCCAATAAGGCTTCCATCGTACCGGCATAAGCACGGCTTGGCCCGATATAAACCAGGGAGGTATCAATCTCAGGATGGGCTTCAGTCGCCGCTGCCACCGTTTTATAGGTGGGGACAGAGATCAGTTGACTGCCACACTGGATTTCAACGGTCTTTCCGGCATTGGGCGGAAAAACAAAAGCCGATACGTTATAGGGGATATTGCTTAAGTGACAAAACTCTGCCATACGACGCGCGGCACTTTCACCGGCCGGCCCGCCCTGAATCACCACTCGGG
>CAZRYI010000200.1:0-4439 GCA_964604255.1 uncultured Nitrospirota bacterium | reverse complement strand
CAATGATTTGTTTTGGCGTGCCCTGTGCCACAACCTGACCTTTGTGAATACCGGCTGCGGGCCCCATATCAATCACCCAGTCGGCGTTCAGAATGGTTTCTTCGTCATGTTCGACCACCAGCACGGTATTGCCCAGGTCACAGAGTCGTCGAAGGGTATTGAGCAGGCGCAGGTTGTCTCGTTGATGTAAACCAATGCTGGGTTCATCCAGGATGTAAAGCACACCCACGAGTGAGGCCCCGATTTGTGTCGCCAGTCGAATGCGCTGACCCTCTCCGCCGGAAAGTGTGCCGGAGCTACGATCCAGGTTGAGATAACCCACACCCACATTCACCAGAAAACCCAGGCGTTCTCGCACTTCTCGTAAGATACGCTCTGCAATGAAGGACTCACGTTCATTCAATTGCAGGGTATTCACAAAGTGGAGGGCGGCCTTGATGGAGAGATGGGTGATTTGTGAGATGGATCGCTCGTCAATTTTAATCGATAAACTTTCCGGTTTCAGGCGTTCTCCATTACAGGTCATGCAGAGATGTTTTGCCATGTAAAGCTCAATTTCCTGGCGTACACTGCCGGATTCTGTTTCTTTATAGCGACGTTCCAGGCTGGGAATCAGGCCTTCAAAAGACCTTTGGTATGAGCCGAGTTCTTTGCCTCGCATTCCTCGAAAGGCAATTCGTTCACCTGCTGATCCTTGCAGTAAGATGCCACGAATTTTTTCTGACAGTTTTTTAAAGGGGCTTTGCATGTTGAATTTGTAATGTAAAGCCAGATCTTCAAGAATCGGATCATAAAAAAATGAGCCCCGTTTTGACCAGGGCCTTAGCGCCCCGCCGCGAAGGGAGAGATTTTTATCGGGTACCACCAGGTCGGGATCAACATCCAGCTTTGTGCCGAGGCCGTCACAGTCGGGACAGGCACCCTGCGGAGAGTTAAATGAAAAAAGGCGAGGTTCCGTTTTGGGGTAACTGACCCCACAAGCGATGCAGGCCAAATGCTCCGAAAAAAGGATGACTTCCTCCCCTTTGAGTACCAGGACGATGCCCTCTCCCATCTTCGCCGCCAATTCCAGAGAATCGGCCAACCTGCGATCAATGCCTTCTTTGACAATCAGGCGATCCACAACGACTTCAATATCATGTTTTTTGTTTTTGTCTTTGATCGCCGGTTTTTCTTCCATCGACAGGTCAATGATTTCTCCGTCGATGCGCACTCGAATAAAACCTTTGGCACGAATGGCAAGCAGCTCTTTTTTGTATTCGCCCTTTCGGCCTTTAATCATCGGCGCAAGGATGTGGATTTTTTCACCTGCGGGAAATTGAAGCACGGCATCCACCATTTGCTGAATGGTTTGAGAGGTGATGGCCTTGCCGCATTTAAAACAGAAGGGGCGACCGATGCGGGCAAAAAGCAGTCGAAAATAATCATAGAGTTCGGTGACTGTTGCGACGGTGGAACGTGGGTTTCGGCTGGTTGTTTTCTGTTCAATCGAAATCGCCGGAGAAAGGCCCTCAATCGTATCGACATCGGGTTTATCCATTTTATCCAGAAACTGGCGGGCATAGGCGGAGAGAGATTCAACGTAGCGACGCTGGCCTTCTGCATAAATCGTATCGAAGGCAAGCGAAGATTTTCCGGAACCGGACAACCCGGTAATCACAACAAATTGATCCCGGGGAATTTCTAAATCGATATTCTTCAGGTTGTGCTCACGCGCCCCCTTGATGATGATTTTTTGCTCTTTCATGAGTAACACAGCCCTCTTCTTAAATTATGGGAAGGCACTTTAACATGGCCTCATATCGGAGTAAATCGCATGTAGAGGCGTATTGCAATACACTTCTACTCGGCTGATTCTGAACGCAGCAGACTCAAAATTGTCGCCATATCCGGGGGAGGCGGCGATGAGAATCGGAGTCTTTCCCGGCTTTGCGGATGGACAAAACCCAGCATAGTGGCATGCAGCATCTGGCGCTGTACGACAAAAGGAAAAGCGGTGGTGCGTTTCCCGCCATAATCTTTGTCGCCAAGCATCGGGTGCCCCACATGGTTCATATGCACCCGGAGTTGATGCGTCCGGCCGGTTTGCGGAGAAAGTGCAACAAAAGTCGCGACCTTGAAACGTTCTTTAATGAGGTAGTCTGTCACTGACTCTCGCGGATGCGAGGTTCTGGGGGATATTTTTTTACGATTGATACGGTCTCGACCAATGGCCAAAGTAATTTTTCCTGCCCGTTTCACTTTGCCACAAACCAGGGCAAGATACTGCCGATCAATGGAATGGTCTTTAAATTGCGCGGAAAGCTTGCGATGGGCTTCATCTGTTTTGGCAATCACCATGATACCTGAGGTGTCTTTATCCAGGCGATGCACGATGCCGGGCCGTTCCCTGCCGCCGATACCCGTAAGGTCTTTGCAATGATGCAGTAAAGCATGCACCATCGTCCCTTCGTAATGCCCCGGAGCAGGATGCACCACCATACCGGCAGCCTTGTTCAGTACCAGCAGATCGGCATCTTCAAACAGAATGTCGAGGGGAATGTCTTCGGGGATCAGCGTTAAAGGTGTGGGCGGCGGAATGGTGATCTCAATGCGATCTCCCTTTTTCGCCTTGTAACTTGCGCGCGTCGGTAAGCCGTTCACCAGAATTTGATCTTCAGAAATAAGACGTTGGATCTGGGCTCGGGTCAGCGCAAGCCCTTTTTTGATCAGATAGCGATCAATCCGTTCTGGATTACGTTCATCGGGTACGAGGATCGGGGATATGGGAAAAGTCGGCATAGAAAAGTAGATGAGGTCTGGCTACATGCTACAGACCCCATCTACGCTTTGCAAACTGACTTTGTTGGCAGGAAGAAAAAGAAAGGGCGCTACGAAGTTTACCCTTTATAGGTCTGAATCTTAACGAAATTTAGAAGGTCTCTTTGCGTTTGATCCGACTTCCTTCCAGACAAGATTGGTCAGGGATTCAAAGACCTGCCAGCCTTCCTCGATGTTTCCGAGTGTGAGTGTGACATTTTCAATGTCTTTGGGATAATTCTGGCCAAGTGAAACAAGTTTCACTTGAACTTGTACCGGTTTATCAAACTGAGATCTCTTCTCCTTAAACAAAGGTTCTGAAGACATGCGTCCTCCTATTTTTGTCAATTTCACATTTTTATTCATTTGATTCCCCTTTTCTCAATAGGACGATATTTTGACAAGCTGGTGATTGTTTGCCTTGAGCCTTTTTTTAAACAGTAATAATAGGATGATGCCAAACATGAGGATCATTTCAGCCGCTTGCCCCGGCCCGGGAGGATCTCCGCCGCCCGGTTTGATCATGCCGCAGCCACCGGTCGTAAAGGGCTGCTCTTCCGAGCTTGTTTTTGAGGCCGGATTAAAGGTTGTCGCATTGACCTGGACTGAGTTTTGGTAATTTCTAAGCACATCGAATGAAGCGGCTGCGTAATAGTAACTGACGTTGTTCTCCAGGCCGACATGGGTGCTGCTCATTCTCTGACCCGGCGATCCGATAAAGTCACCGAGGAAAATCGTACCGGCCTCATCAAAACTTGTTGGCGGTCGATCTGTTCGATAATAAATTCGGACGCCTCTAAAATCAGAATCGCTGGGGTTTGTCCAGCTCAGCATCAGCTTTCGGAAGCCGGAGCTCGCTGAAAAACCCTCCACAGGGGCAGGAGGCGTCCCATCTCCCGGAGAGACGACAGGTGCCGCGCCGGTGGTAAAGGTCTGATTTTCAGAAAAGGAAGGATTGCCAGCGGCATCTGCAGAGATCACCTGATAGTAATAGATGGTTTCTGCTTTGAGTCCGTTGAGTATGCGTGAATGCGTGATGAGAAGCGCCTCATTCTCGGTGGTACTCATTCCATAAGCTGAGGTCTCTCCAAAACTTACCTGTGCTGTAGCATCTCGATCTGTGTTCCAGGTGATTTTTGCACTGCGATCCGTTATTTCGGATGCGGTGATGTTCGACAGCTCTGGGCCGGAGACCACCGGAATATCTTGGGTCGTAAAGGAGAAAGTGCCTGAGAAACTGGCATTATTGAAAGCGTCACGACTGACAACACGGTACTGATAGCTTGTTGATGGGCTTAAACCCACAAGTGTCACACTGTGACTTGTCACCAGTGTTGTGTTGATTGGGCTGGCACTGGCAAAATTGCCCAGGCCGAATTCAACCTGAGAGCTGGCAGCTTCATCCGAAGACCAGGTAATGGTCGCCTTGCTTTCTGTGATTGAAGTTGCATTCATGCCCGTTAATACCGGCGGTGTGATATCGCCCGGATTCGTTTGCACGCCATCAATAATAACGACATACATCTTGGTTGCGCTGCCGAGTCCTTCATTTCCCCCGATTGAAACCTGCCCGGCGGCAAAGGTTCTTTTGAAGAGACTCAGTGCCTTTTCATCGACAATGATATTGTTTCCCGTATCAA
>CAZRYI010000199.1:0-4439 GCA_964604255.1 uncultured Nitrospirota bacterium | reverse complement strand
GACCCTTTTTTTTCTTCAAACAAGGCATCATTGAAGGGGCTGACATTATTTAAATTGATGTTGCCATCAGCGGCAAAAATGCTGCGATCTTTCTGGCAGGAAAGAAACCATGCTGCCGGGTCATCACCGAAAATTTCGGAGAATCCAATTTCTTTTTTATTCATCGACACGACAGCCTGATAATGCGTATGAAGTGCGGCTGACATCTTTTCTCCCGTAAATCGTTCTCGCACCGAAAGTGCCGCCTGCCTTCCCATTTTTTGTCGCGCAAGCGGATAATCGGATAGCCATTGAACTGCTTCTGCAAATTCATCCGGGGAATGAATGATCAAGCCTGTTTTGTGATCTTCAACAATCTGTCGCTCCGCAGGGTTGTCCAAAACAATCGGTACAATGCCCATCGCCATCGCCTCTAATAAAGCATTCTCCGTTGTCCCGTAATGTTCAGGGTTTAGGAGATAAACCAGCACATTGATGGATGCCAGTTCAGAGGCGATGTTTGTTGTATAGCCTCTGAACTCAAGGAGGTCTTCCAAACCCAAGCGTTTGCATTGCTGGTTTAAAATCTCTTGATTGTTCAAATCCCCAATCATTCTGACGCGAAATCCGGGTATTTTTACTGCGGCCAAATAATCGACATAACGCGGGTGAAGTTTTGAAAAATTCAGGCTCCCGATATATGCAAAGGTCATTTCGTCATCGGCCTGCGGATAAACCTCAGGTAATGCAGCGAAACCGCCACTGCTTGAAACAACCGCCAAACGATCCCCAAGTGCAGGAATCAGCTGCGATATTGCCTTGGCTTCAAGCGAACAGGCTGAAGTAAAAAGAAAACGATGTGAGGCTAAAATCAGTGCTTGCGGAATGATCGGAGTCTGCAAGCCAGCAACATGGCTCCAAGTGAGAAGGCGCATCGGGGACTTCGCCAAGCGACAGAGACATTGAATCGTCGCAGGATGGTTCCACCATTCCAACTGAATAATGTCTGATTTCTGGATGAGGCTCTCAAGCCTGTTTTGACTTGGGCAAATCACCACCTCAGCACCCAAAGCGACAATCTGATCGACAAATTGCATTTTTTCTGGTTTTTCCAAACAAACAATCAGATGACTGATGCCCAAGCCCGATACACACGATTGTGCAATCACTTCGCTCAAAACCTTGCCCACACCCCCGCCGAGATGTGCTGTCAGATGTAATATTTTCATTGGCCTAGGTTTTTCTGCCGGGAAGCAAACAAGCGCTCGGCAATGTCATTGACATAGGGATCGATATTGTCCGGCAAACAATGCGATAACTGCCCACATTGCCCACACACAGGATTGTCTTTCCGATGGCCTTTCAAGTGGGCCATTTGGTGTTGGAAAAGGGCATCGCCCTGCCAAATGTCCTTCAAACTTTGTGTTCGCACATCGCCAATCAAGAGCTTTCTCGCCCAATCTAAAAAACATAAACTGACGGAGCCATCGGAGTTCACTGATATCGAATAAAAAATGTAGGGGCAGGTATTCACATCCCCGATATCTTGATCGTAAATACCTTTTGTAATCTCCACACCCAGGCGATCTGCCACATCATATTCCGGCCAGCACGGGGCAATATTCTCAATAAAAATCCGATCCGCATAATCGCCAAAAATTTCATAAAACTGCTCTTTTTCTTTTTGTGATAAAAAGTCGCCCGTGATTTTGATGCAGATTTCACAGGCTCCCTTGATCTCGTAAAGATGACGAATATTTTCAACATATTGCTCAAAATCAACCTTAACGCCTGTAAATTCCTTAAATTGCCGTTCAGACAGACCATCGACCGAAATATTGATTTTGTCCAAACCCGCATCCAGGACGGGTTTGATGCGATCAGGTTCTAAACGATATCCATTGGTCGTGGTATCAATGTAGTCCACCACACCAGACGCTTTTGCATAGCGAATCATGTCTGCAAGATTTTTATTTAAAAAGGGTTCGCCTTCTTTATACAAACGCAATACTTTTAAGGGGCGATCAAATGCCTGTAGGTCATCAATGATCTTTTTATAGAGATTGAAATCCATCTGTCCCTGCCAGCGACCGGTATTTTTGATCAGCTTGTGGTCGCCGGTGGGACAAAAGGTGCATTTAAAATTACAGGTACTTGCGGGATCAACAAACAAAACCATCGGCGTCGAAAAGGGTATGGCATCCTCCAGGCGAGTACGGTTTTCAAGATTGATGCGAGGTTTTATTGCTGCTTTCATCTCTTATTTTTCCACCAGGTAATGGTTCGGTCTAAACCTTGATCCAAATCGAATTCGGGTGACCAGCTTGTTTCTTTCAACAAACGACTCAGGTCTGCAACTAAGAGAGGAGGATCGGATCTGTTATCGGGGCGTTCTCCTAATTTCACCAACTCAGAGCAACCCAGGCGATCTGCGATTTTAAAAATCACCTCTTTAATCCGTAGCGGTTTTCCTGAAGCGATATTGACTGCACCGTTTACATCGTTTTCCAGCAGCGTCACAAAAGCAGTAGCAGCATCTGCTACGAACAAAAAATCTCTGACCTGGTTGCCAGCAGAACAACGGGCGGGCTGGTTTTTCAAGAGGGAACGGATGACAGATGAAACCAGTCGTTCAGGGTGTTCGTAGGGGCCGTAAAGGTGAAAAAGTCGGCCCCAGGCGCTGCTGAGTCCATGTTGTTTCGAAAATACATCCACCATGATTTGAAGCGCATGTTTACTGCCGCCATAGAGTGTTGCCGGAGAAAGCGGTGTGACGTGCTCTTTGCAGATCCCGTGACTCCAATCATATTCGGCACAAGTCCCTGCTATCACAACACGTCCTCCCCCATGTTTCGCAAAAGACTGTAAGAGCGCAAGGCTCGATTGAAGCCAGAGAATATTCTCCGGCGAAGTCCAATATTTTCCCGGTGTTGTTGTCCAGGCAAGGTGTAATAAATGTGTCGCCTGCACCTTTGCCAGTAAAGCGTCAATTTTTCCCAAGTCCAATAAATCAAGGCAGTGCCAAATAATATCGGAGGATTGATCGGCTTTGGTTTGAGAAGAAACCGCATGGATTTCATAGCCTTTTGTCAAAAGCGGTGCCAAACAATGTTGTCCAATAAAGCCATTGGCACCTGTCAGCAAAACTTTTTTCATCCGATAAAATCTTTATAGTGTTGATCTTTCAAGGACATCACCTTTTGAGCAATGGGCCATTGCATCGAAAAAGCCGGATCATTCCAGCGAACGCCCTTTGCAGATTCGGCATGATAGGACTGCGACATCGCATAGAACACTTCCGTATCGTCCACAAGGGTCTGAAAACCATGCGCACAGCCCTTTGGAATGTAGAGCAAAGTCCGCGCTTCCGAGTTCAATTCAATCGCTAGCCACTGTTTAAATGTGGTTGAGTCGGAGCGCAGATCCAAAATCACGTCATGAATCGCGCCACGAATACAGTGAAGCAATTTTGCCTCTTCATGCGGTTTGTTTTGATAATGCATCCCACGCAGGGTGCCTCTTTTTTGATTGCAGGAAGTATTGCACTGCACAATATTAAAATGAATGCCCTGCGCTTCAAATGCCTCTCGACAGAATGTTCGGGCAAAAGTACCGCGTTCATCTGCTATTGCTTCACTTGTAATGAGATAAACCCCTTTGAGTCGGGTTTCTTTAAAAATCATGCGCTCTTTATACTCACAGCACTTTTAGCTTCGGAATGGGCACGACAAATTTTCCACCCCATTCCCGGATAAAGGACATCTTTTGCATGATTTCGTCCTGAAGGTTCCAGGGCAGAATCAGTAGATAGTCCGGTCGGGCCTCTTTGATTTTATCTGGATGATAAACCGGGAGATGAGATCCCGGCAGAAAAAGCCCTTGTTTGTATGGACTGGCATCCACGGTGTAATGCAAAAGCTCAGTGCCAATACCGCAGTGATTCAAGAGCGTATTGCCCTTGGCGGGTGCGCCGTAAGCGACCACTGTTTTTTGATTGTTTTTGGCCTGCTTTAAAAAAGTGAGCAGACCGCGTTTTGTCTCTTGAATCTCTTCATTAAAAGACGAGTAGCTTTGAGGGCGATCCAAACCCGCTTCAAGCTCTTTGTTTCTCAAGGCCTCGATATTCGGGTTAAGGCTTTTACTTTTATCTTTCAGATGACAGACAAAAATTCGGAGTGAACCCCCATGCGTTTGAAGTGTTTCAACATCAAATATTTTGAGCTGATGTCGGGCAAAAATGCTTTCGACCGTGATGAAGGAAAAATAGGAAAAATGTTCGTGATAGATCGTATCAAACTGTTTTCCTGCCATGAGTCTCAGCAGATGAGGAAATTCTAAAGTAAGCACGCCGGAAGACTTGAGCAGTATCTTGAGGCCCTTAACAAAGTCGTTCAGCTCCGGCACATGGGCCAAGACATTGTTGGCTACGAGCAGGTTGGCTTTCATCCCCTCGGCCACCA
>CAZRYI010000198.1:0-4452 GCA_964604255.1 uncultured Nitrospirota bacterium | reverse complement strand
GCGCTGTTTGATCCACAAGCCTTAGTTCCATACCCAAAGTCGCGTTCTGATTCATTCTCATTAAGAGACCCACGAAGAAACCGTAGGAACCATTTTCTTTGAGTGAAATAGCCGAATTTCCACCTTCAACATCGGCGCTGGAAAAAACAAGACCACCATAACTCGAAAGATAGGCCCCTCGGTTTTGAGTGGCCTGCGCTTTATCCATGAAGACCCCAAGGGCGACATCATAGGTTTTATAAGAGGCACGGTCACTGTTTTGATCGGCCCGTACTTGCGTCATTTGCACCACCGATCCAATTTTGAGGTTCATGCCCGGAACGGCCGCCCAAGTCACCTTTGTACCAAAACCATAGGCCGGACCCGCATCGGTGTCGCTACCGTTCATCTCAAAACGCCCGAAACCAAGGCGCATGAAAAGGTCTATCCTTTTTGTGACACCGACATCTCCTCTGGCAAAAAGGCTCATGCCTTCAAGATCCTTACTTGCACCATCCATATCCCGGTCAATCAGAAAGTCTAATTCCAGACCCATGGTTGACTGATCGGCTCCGACGGTCGCCCCCGGTATGCCAATGGGCGCAGCATGAACAGTCGATACGGCAATCAATAAAATCAAGACCGAAAATAAGCCTTTTTTCATCACTTTTATTCCCTCACCCTTACAAATTTAATCAGAATAATAAAATCATTCGGAACGATAAGATCCCTGAAGTCTTAAGAGATCCCGTTTTCACGCTGAATCCAGCGGATATAAGAAATGATTTGACCCACTTCATCAGGAGAAACGCCACTGATTTTCGGCATATTGCCGAACTGCCAATGATGGGCACGCACCCCATTTTTTACTGCAAGACGGAAGGCACTGTCACCATGATGACTGGGTTCATAGATCTTTGAAATAAAAGTCGGCCCCCGGTCTGTTCCCTGAGCACCCGCACCGTGGCAAGAAGCACAATTGTTCTTGAACAGTTTTTCTCCATCGGAAAACGCGACAGGGGCCTTCACAACCGGGTCATTCCCTAAGGGCGATTCCGAATCGGTGCACCCCACAACCAACATCCCAACGGCCATTAAAAAGGTGACTGTAAATCCTAGTTTCTGTTTAATCATTTTGACTGAGCCCTTCAAATTGAACAATGGAATTCTAAGAAAACAGCCTCAAATAAGCAAGCCCGAATAAAAATATTCAATCCATTTTTACGAGTCTTATGTGCATATTTATCACCGTTTTTTTTAGCTGGTTGCACATTTGACAGCAAAATACAGAGGGTACACACTAAGACTCCAGCATACGATCAATTATTAAAGTTGCCTGAGCCATCCCACATGATTGACTGCCATGTCCATCTCGCCGCGTTACCGACTCCTGAGAATCACTGTCTTATTTCAAAACGGATGATGAAAAGCCTGGTTTTTAAGGTCTCTGCCTATCAGCAGGATTTGCCACTTGATGATCCTATTTTGGCCAATCGTAAATATGTGGAAACATTGGAACGGGAATTATCGGCTTCTGAGTTCATCCACCAGGCGGTTATCCTTGCAATTGATGGCGTTTATGACACGAACGGAAAACTTAACAAATCTCAAACTGAATTCCTGGTTTCAAATGACTATGTTTTTCAAGTTGCCTCTACGCAGCCTTCTTTTCTACCGGGTGTTTCAATTCACCCGAATAGGCGTGATGCCCTGGAAGAATTAACACGCTGTGTGGAAAAGGGTGCTGCCTTGCTAAAAATCTTGCCGAATACGCAAGGCTTCGATCCTGCTGATAAACGCTTTCTGCCCTTCTACCGTGCAATGGCAGAACATCAGCTTCCACTTTTGAGCCATGTCGGTTATGAATTTAGTTTGGGAGGAGCCGATCAATCGCTGGGAAATCCGGAAAAACTCATTCCTGCACTAGAGGAGGGTGTGACGGTCATCGCCGCCCACGGTTGCAGCTATGGCCTGTTTTTCTATGAGCGCTATTTTAATACCATGTTAAAACTTGTTAAAAAATATAAACATTTCTACGTCGATACCTCTGCATTGACCTTGCCAAATCGCGTCCTTGCGCTCATGAAAATTCGGAAACATCCTGAGCTATTTGAACGGCTCATTTTTGGAACAGATTACCCGCTCCCCTGTTTCGCTTATCCTGCTTTGCTGGGCGCTTCTTTCTCCAGTTATCGGCAAGTCCGTTCCATAAAAAACCGCTTTGACAGGCAGTTTCAAGTCATCAAGGCCCTGGGAATCAAATTAGGAAATACAGCAATTCCCCTCAAATTGACTTGCCGTAAACAAATCGATTAACCTCCTCACCGTCTATCTCAGTGGGTTCCGACCCCGTGTATTTTAGGAAGGTACTACCGAAGTAAATGAAGTCAAAAACGATTGCACAAATCTACCATCAACGCACAAAATACGCTGCCGCCGACATGTCTGAAGCGCAATCTCCTATTGATTGGGCTGCACAACCTTCTCCCTACAAGTCCTATCACAGCGAAAATAAAATAGACCTGAGCCCCTACCTCCCCCTTCGCAACAACCCTTTTACGCAGGAAGAAATTGAACCGCCACCGGTAGAAGACGGGCTTTCTGTCGGCATCGGGGAGATCTCCCGGCTGCTCTATTTTACCAACGGGGTCACGGGCATTTTGCAATACCCTTCAGGCCAATCACAATCCCTCCGCGCCGCACCCACCGCGGGAGGACTGTATCCCACAGAAATCTACGTCGCCACACGCGCCTTGCCCTCTCTGCATGATGGCATCTACAATTTTCAGGTCAACAAGCATTCACTGGTACCTGTTTGGGAAGGAAATTTCTGGGCCGAGTTTAACAAATACTGCCTCGAACACGAATCCATTGAGCATTCAAACCTTATTATTATTATGACTGGGGTTTTCGGGCGCTCCTCCTGGAGATACCACGAACGAGCCTACCGAAGAATCCTCCTGGATACCGGCCATGTCATCGGAAACCTCTTTGCCTACGCCGACCGGGAAGGCCTTAAACCCTTTTCAATTGAGCGCTTTATTGATCAATCACTCAACCGCCTACTTTTTCTGGAACCTTCCGAAGAAGGCGTCCTGTTCATGATCGCCCTTCCCAGAGCAACAAACAAAGCACCTTGCCAGCGTTATGCCTTTTCCCTGAATACACCTCAAAATCGCACCATTGATTCCAATGAAGCAGCAGCTGAAAAAAATCCACTTTTTCTAAAACTTCATCAGGGTTCCGCCATCCATGCCGAAGAAACCTACAATACAAAGGAAGTCGGCAGTCGCGAAGCCTTGCCCAAACCTTCCTTCCGAGAACGCTCCTTGGCATCCGAACTAACGCCGGAGTTTCCAATTGAAGCTTCTACGGAGCAAGAGATCACGAGAGATTGCATTAACCTTAAGGGACAAGCCATTGATTGGGGGGAAAACATCGGAACAACGATTCTGCTTCGCCGATCAACACGAAGCTTTACCGGCAATGCTTTTTCAAAAGAAACCCTCGCTTCAGTCATGTCATACGCCACGGCCGCACAAAGCACTTCCTCTCACCACCTCATCGACCCGGCATTGCTTGAAACCTACATCGTGATTCAAAAAATTGAGGGACTGAGGGCAGGCATCTATCGCTATTCGCCACAAAAAGAGGCACTAAATCTCATTGAAGAGGGCGATTTCAGCAAACAATGCTGGCACTTTTGTCTCGGGCAAGACTTGGCAAGAGACGCCGCAGCCCTCGTCATCCATACGGCTGATTTAAAAGAGGCAATGGGCAAACACGGTAATCGTGCCTACCGCTATCTCCATCTGGATGCCGGATATATCGGTCAACGCATCAACCTCGCCGCAATTCGACTGGGCATCGGCGTGAGCGGCATTGGCGGTTTTTATGATGATGAGGTGAATGAACTGCTCGGACTTTCTTTAGAAAAAATCATTGTTTACATCACAACACTCGGGCAGCCTGAGGGCGCGTCCTATGCTTAAAAAAAAGAGGGATAAAACATGGCTGAAGTAGACTGTATGCGTTGTGGAAAACGGGGTGCGGCAATTGAAGGCGTCCCCTACGGCGGTAAGATCGGGGCGATGCTCAAAGAAAAGGTCTGTGATCCCTGCTGGAAAGAATGGTACGAACATTCAATCAAACTGATCAATGAATACCGAATTAGCTTGAAAAATGCAGAAGGCCGGGAATTCCTCGCCTCACAAATGAAGATCTTTTTTAAGATAGAAGGTGGGGCTGAAACAGGCGCCGAAGTACCTCAAACCCCACAAAACCCGCCAAAAACCGATTGAGTTTTATATGCTTGTGCTGAAACCGAGCGCCGCGGCATAACGTGAGAGGGCGGTGCTGGCTGCTTCTGCATCCTCTGTTGAGGCTTTTCCTTTTTGATCTGTTTTTTCAAAACGTAATGAAAGCACGTTCAGCCGACCGTTTTTTCTGTCGGCTTTTAAATCATAGCGGGCG
>CAZRYI010000197.1:3033-4475 GCA_964604255.1 uncultured Nitrospirota bacterium | reverse complement strand
GATGTTCAATCAAGCTTTGCCCTGAAGCATCCACAATACGAAGGGTTCCCTTTCCTGGTGCCTGAAAGGTTTTATCGTGAGAACCGTATTCTTCCGCTTTTTGCGCCATCAAACCCACGTTGGGCACACTGCCCATCGTGGTGGGATCAAAAGCGCCATTCTTTTTGCAAAATTGAATAACTGCTTCATAAACTCCGGCGTAAGAACCATCGGGAATGACCGCTTTGGTGTCATAAAGTGCACCGTCGGGGCCCCACATTTTACCTGATTCGCGAATCATTGCAGGCATTGAAGCATCAATAATCACATCGCTCGGCACATGAAGATTTGTGATGCCTTTATCGGAATTCACCATTGCAAGCTCTGGTCGGTTTTTGTAGCAGGCTTGAATGTCGGCTTCAATTTCTGCTTGTTTGTCTGCCGGAAGGCTTTTAATTTTGGCATAAACATCGCCCAAACCATTCTTAAGATCAACACCCAGCTCATCCAAAACGGCACTGTGTTTCTCTAAGGCATCCTTGTAAAAAACGGCGACACAATGACCGAAAATGATGGGATCAGAAACCTTCATCATGGTGGCTTTCATGTGCAAAGAAAAGAGGATGCCTTTGTCTTTGGCATCATCAATTTGCGCTTCAAGAAAGGTACGCAGGGCTTTGCAGCTCATGAAAGTGGCATCAAGGATTTCACCTGCTTGAAGGGGAATCCCTGCTTTAAGCTCAGTCACGCTACCATTTTCATCAACAAACTCAATTTTTGCGTCCGTTGCTTCGCTGAGAGTCACCGATTTTTCATTGGAAAAAAAGTCACCACCCGCCATGTGGGACACATGGGATTTTGAATCTGCACTCCACGCACCCATTCTGTGCGGGTGTTTTTTGGCATAATTTTTCACCGCAGCCGGGGCGCGACGGTCGGAGTTGCCTTCTCTTAGCACCGGGTTGACAGCGCTACCCAGCACCTTTGCATATCGGGATTTGATTATTTTTTCAGCATCATTTTTGGGATCGCCAGGGTAGTTCGGCAGGTCATAGCCCTTCTCCTGCAACTCTTTGATCACATCAATCAACTGTGGAATCGAGGCACTGACATTGGGCAATTTAATAATGTTGGCTTCCGGTGTTTTTGCGAGCACACCCAGGGCACTCAGTTCATCCGGTATTTTTTGGTCTTCCCTCAGATTATCCGGGAAGTTCGCAATAATACGGCCCGAAAGAGAGATATCTCTTTTTTCAACCGTGACACCGCAAGGCTCTGCAAAAGTTTTAATCATAGGCAAAAAAGAGTAAGTCGCCAATGCCGGGGCTTCATCTGTATCGGTATAAATAATTTTCGATGTTTGATTGCTCATATTTTTTTCCTTCAGTTGAGGGTTGCCGTTAACGAGAATATCTAGTAAAGGATTCCTTACTTTCTTGTCAACTTTTTCCTTCGCCGGAATG
>CAZRYI010000197.1:0-2933 GCA_964604255.1 uncultured Nitrospirota bacterium | reverse complement strand
TCCAGTTGCGCCTCGGTTTCAACACCTTCTGCAATCACCTCAATGTCCATTTCATGAGCCATGAAGACAATTGCTTTTGCAATGGCATTGTTGTTTCGATCAGAGGGCAGATCAACAATAAATGACCGGTCAATTTTTAGGATGTTGATCGGGAGTTTCGCGAGATAACTCAGGGACGAATATCCCATACCGAAGTCATCCATTGAGACACTGAATCCAAGATCTCTCAATTTTTTCAGGTTTTTAATTGCCAAAGGAATATCCTTAATGATGGCACTTTCTGTAATCTCCACACCAATATGTTCCGGTTGAAGGCCGAAAGAGGCCACCGTCTCCCAGAGATGCTGTACCAGATTCAGACTGCCAAAATCGACGGCAGAGAGATTCACCGAGATATGTTTCGGCTGCGGAAAATCGCTGTTCGGTAAGGCGATAATCTTCCTGATAAAAGTACAGGCTGTTTGAATCATGAACATGTCGATATCGACAATAAAACCTTTTTCCTCGGCCAGAGGGATAAAGGCATCAGGAAAGACCATCTTGCCGTCACTTTGCGGCCATCGCACCAGAGCCTCCATGCCCACAACCTGACTGGTTTTGAGGGAATAGATCGGCTGGTAGTGGGCGACCAGGGATTGTTTTGCCATGGCCTCTCTCAAGGTATTTTCAAGTTCGACCCGTTTGTGGATTTTTTCGTTCAGTGTTCGGGTATAAAACCGGTAGTTGTTTCTGCCAATATCTTTTGCATGGTACATGGCGATGTCAGCGTTTCTTAAGAGTAACTCCACGCTTTCTCCGTCCGCCGGATAGAGGGCGATACCGATGCTCACCGAGCTATAAATGGTTTCCCCGCGAAGAAAAAACGGGGCCGACAAGGCTTTGAGTACACACTCGGCAAGTGCCGCAGCATCCGAGGCCTGCTTGATGTCATCGGAAATAATCGCAAACTCATCTCCCCCCAGTCGGGAGACAGTATTGCCTGCCAGGGCACAGGTCTTTAAACGTAAGGCCAACTCTTGAAGCAGCATGTCTCCGCTGGAGTGGCCCATGCTATCGTTGATGTTTTTAAAATGATCAAAATCAATATATAACAAAGCAAAAGGGCTACTAACGCGTTTTGCATTGTTGATCGTCTGACCGAGGCGATCATAAAAAAGCAGGCGATTCGGCAGTCCTGTCAAGGCATCGTGAGTGGTTTGATACCTGACTTCTTTTTCATTTTGCCGAATACGGGTCATATCATGGTAGACGGAGGCGTAGCGAGTGATGCGCCCTCTGGCATTTTTTATGCCCGTAATCGTTAACCTCACAGGATGGACAGCGCCATTTTTTCGGCGGTTCCAGATTTCCCCTTGCCAGTATCCGTTTTCATTTAGGCCTTGCCACATTTCCTTATAAAATTCACTACCGTGCCGGTAGGACTTGAAAATATTCGGTTTTTTCCCGATGAGTTCATCGCCGCTGTAGCCGGTAATTTCTGAAAAAGCGACATTCACGGAGCTGATCACCCCGTTTTGATCGGTGATCATGACCCCCTCAACGGTGCCTTCAACCACCTTCGTGAGCAAGGCAATCTCCGATTCCGCTTCAATGCGACGTCGTCTTTCAGCATGGTATTTGATGATTTTTTCAAGGCGATATGGCCAGAGTTTATTGTCTCGCGCTTGAGGATCTTTAATCAGGCAGTCAATACCGTAGGCCTGGGCGATGATGGCCACTTCATCTGCTCCGGCCTCCAGGAGCAGCAGCAAGGGAGAAGACAGCTTTTTTGCCACGAGCTGCTTACAAAAATCGAAGCCACTTGTCTCGGGTAAGTCTTGTGCGACCACAACAAGATCAAAGGCCGAGGTATCGGCTTCGAGATATTTAAGGGCAATCTTGGACTTGGCACATTCCGTCAGGCTGAAGGAGGGGTGACTTTCTCGCAAGGTCAGGCGAAACAACTGACGATTTTCAGTGCTTTCTTCGACAAGAAGAATGCGGAGGTGCCCCACTGTGTGACCGATCTCTTTTTTCATAGACCCGATTCCAAGTGACACTTTGGTGAAGTTCTGACTAAAAAACAGTCTCGATCTGAATACTTACTTATATTATATATTATTTTCAAAGTTATTTCTTGTGTTTTTTTTGGTTTTTTTTAAAGAAATTTTGAGGGAGGAAACTATGATCAGAAAAGAAAAACCGATAAGACTAAGAATTACAGGGCTGCGAGACCTGCTGAAATTTCTTCCTGGAGTATTTGCACTGTTTTTAAGGGATGAGCGGCAAGGCGAATCGGGCGTCCGATTACGACATGATCGGCACCGTTTAAAATCGCCTGTCTGGCTGTCGCAATGCGTTTTTGGTCATCTTCTTTTGTTTCAATATTTAAGCCGGGGCGAATGCCCGGTGTCACAACCAGAAAATTCCGACCCACGGCCTTGCGTACCTCGGGTGTTTCAAGCGCCGAAGCAACCACGCCGTCACAGCCGTAGGTAAGCGCTTTTTTTGCTCGGATCAGCACCAGCTCTTCTATCGACCCGCTCAAACCCAAAGCGCGCAGATCCGATTCATCAAAACTGGTCAATACCGTGACTGCCAGGATTTTTAAATCTCCTTTATCAGAGCACGCAGCTTCGATCATGGCCTGATTGCCGTGGATGGTTGCAAAGGTGAGGCCTCGATTTTTAAGCTCCTGAACGGCCAAATGAACGGTTTCAGGGATATCAAAAAATTTCAGGTCAATCATCACCTTATTGCCACGCTGCACAATATCGTCAATAACCGGCCATCCCCCTGCTAAAAAGAGTTGCAGACCGACCTTGAAAAACTTGACATGCTGATCCAGTTGGCGAACCCAGGTTTTGGCTTCAGAGGGATCGCTCACATCCAAAGCAAAGATAAGGCGTTCATTTAAGGGGGGAAAAGAGGGCGTATTCACGGTGCCTTTTATA
>CAZRYI010000196.1:0-4498 GCA_964604255.1 uncultured Nitrospirota bacterium | reverse complement strand
ATTCGGGAACCTCCGTCAGTTCGTTATGACTCAAATCGAGATCATCTAGATTTTTGAGCTCCCCAATGGATTCGGGAATCTCCGTCAGTTTGTTGTAACCCAAATAGAGGCGGGTGAGATTTTTGAGCTCGGTAATAGCTTCGGGAATCTCCGTCAGTTGGTTGTCACTCAAATAGAGATCATCTAGATCTTTGAGCTCCCCAATGGCTTCAGGAATCTCCGTCAGTTCGTTGTAACTCAAATCGAGAAACGAGGCTCCTGTTACCTTTGCCCATTTTATTTTGGCTAAAACTGTGAGCGGTGTCCCCATGAGTATTTTTTCCTGTTTGACGGATACCTGCAATGAAGCGAGGTCAAATTATCGCTACAAAATATTTGCGGATTATAAGACCTTCCGCATCAAGAGACAAGTATTGCATACGAGGGTTTTCCTCCACCTAAGACAGTTGCAAAAATGTTTTTAATCATTTAGTTTCGCCCTCCGATGTTTTGAGTTTATCTCCCGGAAAAATAAAAAACCATGCGCTTTCTCTCAAAAATCAAACACTGGCTTAATCGCAATATTTTTGAACTGGCCCGTGAAATGCGGCTTTCTTATTTGCCGCCGCTCATGGTGTATATGGCGGCAGGGATTTCCGGTCTCACACAAATCGTCGGGACTTTTTTTGTCAAAGATTATCTGGGGCTTACGGCGGAATTCTTAGCCGCGTTGGGTTTTTGGGCGGGTATTCCTTGGGCCTTAAAAATGCCTATCGGGCATTTGGTGGATTTGATTTGGCGTTTTAAATCCATCCTGGTTTTTGTGGGTGCAACCCTCATTGCGGCCAGTTTGCTGATTATGGTGGGGCTGTTGAGCGACCCTACTGCAATGACTTTGATCTTGCCGACTGCAACCTGGTTTATCATCAGCACCCTGCTCGCACCCGTGGGTTATGTGGTGCAGGATGTCGTCGCCGATGCAATGACGGTCGAAGCCGTGCCGCATGTTGATGATGCGGGCAAGCCCATTCCCAAAGAAAAATTAAAGCTCATGCACACCACAATGCAAACCCTGGGGCGCGTGGCGATTATCGGGGGCGGTATTTTGGTGGCCCTACTCAATGTCTATTTATTTGATGGCGCGGCAGCGCTGGACGAGGCGGCAAAGGTCGCAATTTATACCGAAATATATCAAATCGCCCTCTTCATTCCCCTCGTTTCTGTCTTGGGTGTCAGCTTGGGGATGTGGCTCAAATGGCGCGAACTCAAAAAACTGCAAGGCAAAGGACACAGCTTAAAAGAAGCCTGGACTTTGCTTGATACTCAAGGTGAAAAACCGAAGGCCAATATGTTGATTTTGGGCGGCAGCCTGGTTTTTGTGGTCTTTACTTTGGGTGTGGGTTTGACGGGTATTCCTTTTAGTCAGGAAATTATTTTTATAGGGTCGATGGCCATCATCTTATTTTTGATGTCACGTTTGCTCAAAGTACTTGAACCCGAAGCCCGACGGACATTGATTGGCACGGCAGTGATCATTTTTGTTTTTCGGGCCATGCCCACACCGGGGCCGGGTGCAACCTGGTGGATGATTGACGAATTGGCATTTGATCAACAGTTTTTATCTATCCTGGCCCTCATCGGCGGCGTGTTAACGCTCCTGGGGCTGTTTGTTTGTCGGCGGCTGGTTGCAGAAAAATCAATTGCCTCAGTCGTCGCTGTTTTAACCATTGCCAGTACCTTTCTCTCTCTCCCGATTATCGGCATGTATTATGGTTTGCATGACTGGACGGCGGCGCTGACGGGAGGCGTCGTAGATGCGCGTTTTATTGCCCTGGTGGACACGGCTTTGGAATCCCCGCTGGGACAAATCGCCATGATTCCCATGCTGGCCTGGATTGCGAATTCTGCCCCTGCACAGCTCAAAGCGACTTATTTTGCAGTCATGGCTTCATTTACAAACCTGGCACTCTCAGCAAGCCAATTGCTGACAAAATATATGAACCGGATTTTTGTGATCAGCCGTGAAATAAAAGACCCGGCCTCCGGTGCCATCAGTACGCCTGCGGATTACAGTGATCTGGGTGTGTTACTCATGACGGTCACTTTTATTGTGTTTGCCCTGCCACTCATCACCATTTTTATCGTTCAAAAAAGCAAGTTACAAAGCGCCTGAGCTTTCAAAGGCGTTTTACCCAAGATTCAAACCTCCCATTCACAGCCCCTATTTGACACTCATCCCGCAAAAAAACCACTCGTCTTAAAATCCTGAAACCGACTCAGGCCCTGGTCTACTGTTCGCTCATGTTGATACAAATTGAGAGGGAACACCATGAACCGTAGAGCCTTGTTAATCTATTTTATGCTCGTAATGCTGGGTTTTTCGTCCTCCAGCTTCGCTGCCGATCTCACCTCGGCATTCACCGATGCCCAAAGCGTTTTTGAGGACAGCTTGTCCGGCAATCAAGACGCAACAAAAGCTGCAATCAAAAAGTTTGAAGCCCTGGTACAAAAAGACCCGGCACAACCACTTTACCTGGCCTATCTCGGCAGCACTTACACCTTAAAAGCACGAGACGCCTGGATGCCCTGGACCCGTCTATCCAATGTCGAAAAAGGACTGGGCTTGATCGACAAAGCCCTCTTCATGTTGAAGCCCGTCCACGATACGACAGGTCTGCGGGGTTCCATTATCAGCACCGAAACCCGGCTCGTGGCCATCAGCACCTTCCTGCAAGTGCCGGATTTTCTGAACCGCCTGCAAGCCGCAAAAGACGTCTTGAACGAAACTTTGAGCACTGCGGTTTTTGAGGCATCGGCACCCATTGTAAAAGGACGGCTCTACATGTGGGCGGCTGAAATCGCCAAACGTGAGGAAGAGATCGCAAAAGAACGCGACTTCATGGAAAAAGCCTTGGCAGTGCTGCCGAAAGGCCCTTTCCGTGAACAGGCCACACAGCAACTGAAAGGACTGACAGAATGAATCAAAGAACAAGAGCCTGGCGAAGACTGCGTATCAATAGAATATCGAAACCGCTCACGCTCGCTTTGACCTTCGTCATAGGAAGTCTCATTGCAAGCCCACCCGCCTGGGCAGACACAACCCTCTTGGTGCGGACTTTTTCCGGGATCACCTACACCACCAGTGACGGAATAGGTGGGGACGGCGCGGGCCACCATGTCGGCGCGCGATTCATGCTGAGCGCCAATAAACGCCAAAGCTACGGCCTGGAAATTATTCAATTGGATTTATATTCTCTGGAGAGCAATAGCCCCGATATTCGCTACACCGCCGTCGGACTCATGATTGAGCAAATCAAAGGAAAGAGCTTTCTCATGTCCATCGGCACCATCGGTTATTTCGGCACAGGAGACAACGATGACAATCCCTTTGGTTTTCGCACCAGCCTGGGTTGGGAACCTCAACTTGAAAATGATGTCTCCCCTTTTATCGCCTATCGCAACGATTTTATTTTTGACAAACCCTCTCGCCAGGTGATTGCACTCAGCGCCGGGGTTCGGATTCGCTTTTGAGGTTTTTATGAAACAGATCCTGTCAATGCAAAGCATCAGCAAAAGCTACCACTTGGGTGGCAAAGCCCTTCCTGCCCTAAAAGCAGTCGATTTTAATATGGAAGCGGGTGAGTTCACGGCCTTGCAAGGCCCTTCCGGCAGCGGGAAAAGTACCCTGCTGAATCTCTGCGGACTCGTGGATTGTGCCGACAGTGGCCGCTACTCTTTGATGGGTGAGCATGTCGGTGGACTCTCGCAATGCCGCCTCACTGAACTACGGCGCAAACACATCGGCTTTATTTTTCAAGGCTTTAACCTGATTCCGGTGATGAGCGTCAGCGAAAATGTATCCTATCCGCTCTTGCTGGCGGGCCTGTCTTCAAAACAAAGTCACTCCACCGTCAACGAGATACTGGAACAGGTCGGCCTGCTCAGCTTTCGCCGCCACCGGCCCGATCAATTGTCCGGGGGACAACAACAGCGCGTGGCGATTGCACGCGCCTTGGTCAAACAACCCCGTCTGGTGATCGCCGATGAACCCACAGCGAACCTCGACAGCGAAACCGCCTGTCAAATCATTGATCTGATGCACGCAATGGCGAAGACATCGCAGACGACTTTTCTCATCGCCACTCACGATGCCCGTATGGCGACGCGTTGTGACCGCATTGTTCATTTAGTTGACGGGCGGCTGCAATGAAGTGGCTTCAATTTGCTTTTCGGAATGTATGGCGCAATCGACGGCGTGGTCTGGCGGCAATTTTAATCGTGGCTGTGGGTGGCAGTGGCATACTCATCGGCGGTGGTTTTGCACTCTACACTTACGATTCGCTACGGGAAATGGCAGCACGGGACAAGGGGCATTTGATCTTGGCGCATCACGATTATTTTGAACAACAGGAAGAAACACCGATGGCATTTGGTTTGAGCGATTTTGAAGCGCTTAGCTCTACTTTATTGCAAAATTCGGAGATACGGGCCGTGCTGCCCAAACTGGCCTTCACCGGCA
>CAZRYI010000195.1:0-4536 GCA_964604255.1 uncultured Nitrospirota bacterium | reverse complement strand
ATACCGTTTTGGTAAATTTGACTATCAGATCTAAGACTCTTAAAATGTTCGCTTCTGATTGTTAGGTTTAGCCCTTCAAGCTGTTGTCTGTAGACGCCAAAATGGATCAAACACCTCTTAAAAAGAAAAAAGTACGTCGCCTGGGTGAATATTTAACGCAGTACGGGCATGTTTCCGAAGGGCAGCTTCATCGGGCGCTGGAAGAACAACGAAAAAGCGGGAAACGCCTCGGCCAGATTTTAACTCAGCTCAAACTGGTTTCCGAAGATCTCATCGCGCAATCGCTTGCCTCTTTAAACGGCTTTCAATATGTCGTGCCGACGACGATGATGATTGATCCCGACCTCTTTTTAATGATTCCTGAGGGCCTTGCTCGACGGCATCTTGCGGTGCCTATTGAAGCGCGGCTCAAAGAATTGACTGTTGCAATGGAAGATCCCTTCAACTACGAATCGCTTAATGATCTGCGCTTTTTTGCCGGGATGGCGATTCACCCTGTCATCGCAACACGAAAAAATATTCTTGATACCATCGAACAAAGTTATCAGTTTGATACCTCATCAGTGGAGGACATTGTTCAGGCCTCTGCCAAAGAGTTTGATAGCAGTTCCATTCAGGTGATTCCTGATCTTGGGGAAACCAATCTCTTGCAAACGGAGATGCGGTCTCTTGAAGAACGCAGCCGTCTTGCACCGGTGATTCAACTTGGCAACCTGATTTTGAGCAAGGCGATTAAGTTGCGGGCGAGTGATATCCATATTGAACCCGCCAAAAGTGAATTTCGAGTTCGGTATCGCATTGATGGTTTGTTAAAAGAAGACATGCGTCTGCCGAAATGGGTACAAAACCCCTTGGTGTCGCGAATGAAAATTTTGGCGACGCTGGATATTTCGGAACGCCGACTGCCTCAGGATGGTGCGGTTCGCGTTATCGCGGAAGGGCGTGAAGTGGATCTTCGGGTTTCAACCCTGCCGACAAACCACGGCGAAAAGGTGGTGCTTCGGATTTTGGATCAATCCAAAACCCTGAGCGATCTTGAGCATGTCGGGCTGAATGAACGAAATCTCAAAATCGTCCATCAAATGATTGCAAAACGAAAAGGCATGATTCTGGTGACCGGGCCGACCGGAAGCGGAAAAACAACCACCCTGTATGCCATCATTCAAGAGCTGAAGGGGGTCACGAACAACCTGACGACGGTTGAAGATCCGGTTGAATATACGATGGAGGGCATCAATCAAACCCAGATCAATCCTGATATCGGCCTGAGTTTTTCTGCTGCCCTTCGGTCTATTTTACGGCAGGACCCCAATATTATTTTTGTGGGTGAAATTCGGGACAAAGAAACGGCTCAAGTGGCCTTCCGTGCGGCAATGACCGGCCACTTGGTGCTTTCAACCCTGCATACCAACGATGCGCCCTCAACCATCACACGTTTGGTGGATATTGGGATTCCGGCCTACCTGGTTTCTTCTTCTTTAATCGGGGTGGTCGCTCAGCGGCTCGTCCGTAAAACCTGTTTAAAATGTGCGCAATCTTCAGCGCAGGATAATTTTTCTGCTTTATCTTCTTCATCCACGCCGCCTGAACCCACACTCAATGACGGCTGCGCCGCCTGCGATTACACTGGTTTTAATGGCCGGATTGGTGTGTTTGAGGTGCTGCCGGTTTCGCCTAAAATCAGAGAGTTGATCGCATCCGGGGCGACTGATCAGGAAATTCGCTCAGCAAGTGTCGCCATCGGCATGACTTCTATGGAGGAAGACGGCCTGGAAAAAGCAAAAATCGGGCTGACGACGGTGGATGAAGTGGCGCGTGTGGTTGAAAAGGACGAAGTGTTCAAAAGCTGTTGTCCACAATGTCAGCACGCCATTCGGATTGATTTTCTGGTTTGTCCTTACTGTGGAACCGATTCGCCTTATGTTTGCAATTCCTGCGGAAAGCTTCTACAGCCCGATTGGTCAACTTGTCCCTATTGTCGCCATAAAACCCCGGTGCCACTTCAATCGTCTCACTTCTGAACACCCTCTAATGAAATCACACACCAATTATTAACATCGGGCGGTAAATCGCCTGATTTTTTTTGCACGCTGTCAAACAAGGGAAAAGAGAGTCGATGTATACAGTCACCCGGGAAATTCATTTTTGTTACGGCCATCGCCTCTTAAAACACGAGGGCATGTGCAGACATTTGCACGGTCACAATGGCAGGCTCGAAGTGACGCTTTATGCGAAATCACTCGATCAACTCGGCATGGTAAGGGATTTTGAAGAAATTAAAGCGGTCGTGCAAAGCTGGGTAGACGAGGTGCTTGATCACAACATGATTTTACGCAAAGGGGATCCGGTGATTCCCATGCTGGAAGCCCTGAATGAGCGGCACCTGGTAATTGAACATAATCCAACGGCTGAAGTTATTTCTAAGATGGTCTTTGACTACGCGATATCACAAGGATTGCCGGTGCGCTCGGTGCGACTGTGGGAAACGCCGAAATCCCATGCGAGCTATGAAGATGTGTAGTGCTTGAAATTTTAGAAAAAAGAGAGGAGTTGTACCAGGGTGGATCGCATGGCACTTCTTGCGACGACCATGTCGATCTGGCCGTGCTCCAGAAGAAATTCCGCACGTTGAAATCCCTCCGGTAATTTTTCTTTGATTGTTTTTTGAATCACGCGCGGGCCTGCAAAACCAATGAGTGATTTTGGCTCCGCGATGATGATATCCCCCAGCATCGCAAAACTGGCTGTCACGCCACCGAAGGTTGGATCAGTCAAGACTGAAATAAAAAGTCCTTTGTCTGCCTGAAGTCTGGCAATGGCGGCGCTCGTTTTTGCCATCTGCATGAGAGAGAGCACACCTTCCTGCATTCTGGCCCCACCCGAAGCGGAGAACAAAATGAGGGGTAACTTTTCCTCTTTTGCGCGTTCGATGCCTCTTGCCAGTTTTTCGCCAACGACAGAACCCATGCTACCCGCCATAAAACTAAAGTTTTGAACTGCAAAGACCACCTGACGACCGGCAATTTTGCCACCGCCAAGTACAAGGGCATCGGAACAACCAGTTTTTTCTTTGTTTTTTTTCAGTCGATCTGTGTAGCGTTGCGTGTCTTTGAATTTGAGCGGATCAAGGGGTGAGAGTTCGGTTTCCCATTCTGAAAAGCTGCCTTCATCCGCCACAATTGCCAGCCGTTCGTTCACCGATATGGGAAAATGGTAGTCACATTTAGGGCAAACCTTTGCGGAGCGGATCAACTCTTTCCGGTAAATAATACCCCGACAATTATTGCACTTAACCCACAGACCCTCCGGAAATTTGACTTTCCGGGGGTCGGGTAGCAGATGGGTTTCTTTTTTAAACCACGGCATTTAAAGAATTCCTAGACTTCCTTAATAACGATAATGTTCCGGTTTATACGGCCCGTCAACCGGCACACCGATGTATTTTGCCTGTCGCTCTGAAAGTCGGGTGAGTTTTACTCCGACATTTTCAAGATGCAGTCGGGCAACCTCTTCGTCCAATTTTTTTGGCAGACGATAAACATCGCATTCATACTCTTTTTCCCACAAAGCCAGTTGGGCCAGGGTTTGATTGGTAAATGAATTGCTCATGACAAAAGAGGGATGCCCGGTTGCACAACCCAGATTCACGAGACGGCCTTCCGCAAGCACGATGATGGAATGACCATCGGGGAAATGATATTCATCGACTTGAGGCTTGATATTCACCCTTGTGACGCCTGGTAGCTTTGACATCTGCGCCACCTGAATTTCATTATCAAAGTGGCCGATGTTGCAGACAATGGCTTTGTCTCTCATTTGGGTCATATGATCGGCAGTAATCACATCCAGGTTGCCTGTCGTCGTGACATACAGGTTGCCTTCAGGTAGGGCTTCTTCGATGGGTTTGACTTCGTAGCCTTCCATCGCGGCCTGCAAAGCACAGATCGGATCAATTTCCGTAATGATGACCCTTGCGCCGTAGGTTTTCATGGAATGGGCACAGCCCTTACCCACATCGCCGTAACCACAAACAACGACGACTTTGCCCGCAAGCATCACATCCGTTGCGCGCTTGATGCCGTCGGCAAGGGATTCACGACAGCCGTAAAGATTGTCGAATTTTGACTTGGTGACGGAGTCATTGACGTTGAAAGCGGGAAACAGGAGTTTGCCTTCTTCTTTCATGTGGTAGAGGCGATGCACACCGCTCATTGTCTCTTCCGAAACCCCTCGAATGCCCTTTGCCATGCGTTGCCAACGATTTGAATCTTCCTGGTAGGACTCTTTCAGGGAAAGAAACAGTTCCTGCTCATCTTCGGCTTCTCTTTTGATATCAAAAATACTTTGATCATTCTCACCTTCGACACCGGCATGAATCATCATCGTGGCGTCACCGCCATCATCAACAATCAGGTTCGGACCTTCTCCGTCCGGCCAGATTAAGGCTTTTTTGGTACACCACCAGTATTCCTTCAGGCTCTCGCCTTTCCAGGCAAACACCGGCACCCCTAATTCCGCAATGGCAGCGGCAGCATG
>CAZRYI010000194.1:0-4562 GCA_964604255.1 uncultured Nitrospirota bacterium | reverse complement strand
TCCTGAGTTTTTCATCATCGCTCCCTGACACTCTCATCCACATACCGCATCATCGGACTAAAAATATACTCAATCAAACGCCGCTTACCGGTCTTTATCTCTACCGTCACTGCCATTCCGGGACTCAAATTCACCAGTTTCGAACCCACCTGAATCACATTATCTTTAAGCAATACACGCGCGGTATAAATCAGTCCCAGCTTTTCATCGGCAATGGCATCCATCGAGACACTGCTTAGCTGCGCATCTATCAAGCCATACTTAGTAAAGGGAAACGCCTCAATCTTGATCTCTGCCGCCTGCCCGGCAAAGACAAAACCGATATCTTTATTGGCGATCATCGCCTCGACTTCAATGTTATGCTCCTGCGGTACCACTACCATCAACGCCTGTGCTGGTGTCACCACGCCGCCGACGGTATGCACTGCCAACTGCTGCACTACGCCTGAGACCGGTGCGGTGAGTTGTTGCAGGCGACTGCGCTGGCTCGCCTTGATCAGCTCCTGCTCCAGCCCCGCAACACGGCGTTTCGCCTCGGTGAGCTGTGCCAGCGCCGCGTTCATAAACTCAGCCTCTGCCGCTTCGCGCTGAAACTTAATTTGTCGAATCGCCGCACGAATCCCCTTTAACTGCTCGCGACTCGATAAAAGGTCTTGCTGTGTCTCAATACGTGATACTTCTACTTCAATAAATGTGTCACGCGCCACCAGCTCTTCAGCCAATAGCTCTTTTAATGAATCAACCCGTTCAGTAATCAGCGGCAACGTCGCGTCTAGCTTATCCACCACCGCTTGTGTCGCAGACAATTCTGCCTGCTTTCCCTGAATATCATTGTCTAAACTACCCAGGCGTGAACGCTGTTCGTACAGTTGGCTATTCAATAATTTTTGATAAGTGGCGATCACTTCCACACTCGCCGCTTCTGGCCAGCGAGGCGCAATACTTTGTTTCATCCCTGCTTCACTGGCGCTTATCAGTGATGCCGCCCGCACCTGCTCAAGCTGCGCATTCAGCAACTCTTTATCAACACTCTCATGATCCGCATCGGCGTTGGTGGCATCCAGTTCAATCAGCACATCACCTTTACTCACCGCCTGCCCCTCTTTCACCAAAATCGAACGGACGGTACCGATCTCCAGCGGCTGGATCACCTTGGTGCGGTCACTCGGGATGATCTTCCCCTGCGCCGTCGTCACAATATCGACCTTACCCACAAAGGCCCACACCACCGCGATGGTAAACAACAGCGCGATACAGCCACTGATCAAGCGGCCGGTCGGTGATGGCGGCGTCTCCTGAATCTCCAGCGCGGCTGGCAGGAACTCGTGCTCATCTTTGTTGTTTTGCTTTGCCATCGATTAAACAGCCTCTAATTTAAGGAACCTCTGATTAAGTCTGAGCACATTATCAATGTGCCGCTGTCACTTCTGATGACAACTCGCCACTCTCCTTATTGGCATCCGCCGCATTGCCTGCTGGAACTGTTTCACCGTTCTGCGATGCCACCTGCGCTTCATTGCTACGCTGGAGTATCGAATGGGCATGTTGATCCAGCCGCTTTGCCAGCGTGGCCATCTGCTCGCGCATCGCCTGCGCCTGCTCCGCATCGACCAGGCCGCGTTTGGCTGCACGCTGTAGCCAGTAACTAGCTGGGGTGAGATGTTTTCTGGCATTCGAAATAAACTGCATATGCTCCTTCATGCTTTTTCGCCCCAGACTCATCACCAGTTGCAGGCCGATACCATCGAGCGCCTGCGTGAGTGGTAGACCAATACTCGATTTTGCAAACTCACCCCACTCCGCTGTCATTTGCCAGGTGCTGTCTGCAAGTGCCTCTGCCAACTGGTTGGCCTGTGTGATGTTCTGTTGCTGCCCGTTCTGTTGCGATGCATTTTCTTCAGTCGTCATCTTTTAATCCTCTCTCATTAAATTATCCAAGACCTTTGAACGATTGTTCTTTTACCCTCTGGCGGCGTTAAAAGCGTACTCAACCGGTCATGTATAGTTAATCACTGCTCGTACAAAGGTCTCTATCTAACTAATACGGGTTAAGTCGTCTTTTACATCACCCGTTTGATATTGGTAGAGCTTCGCATAGTGTCCATGCTGTTTAATCAATTGACGATGGTTGCCATCTTCCGCAATCTCACCATTTTCAACTACGATGATGCGATCTGCCTGACGTACTGCACTGAGGCGGTGGGCGATAATAATCACGGTACGGCCCTTACAAATTTGCTGCATGTTGTCCTGGATGATGCGTTCCGATTCATAATCGAGCGCACTGGTCGCTTCATCAAAAATAAGAATGCGCGGATCACTTACCAGCGCGCGTGCGATGGCAATACGTTGCCGTTGTCCGCCGGAGAGATTGCCGCCATGCTCACCCACCAGGGTGTCGTAGCCTTCGGGTAGTTCAAGAATGAAATCATGTGCGCCAGCCAGTTTAGCTGCCTGCACCACGCGCTCCATTGGCATGCCGGGATCACTCAACGCGATGTTCTCCCGCACCGGGCGATTAAAAAGCATATTTTCCTGCAGCACCACGCCGAGCTGCCGCCGTAACCAGCCAGGATCAACCATCGCAAGATCAACCCCATCGACCAGCACCCTGCCGCTTTCCGGCACATAGAGCCGCTGTACCAGCTTAGTCAGTGTGCTTTTGCCAGAACCGGAACGGCCAACGATACCGAGCACCTGACCCGCCGGGATCTCCAGCGAGAGGTGACGCAGCACCTCTGGCGTATCGTGGCGATAACGAAAGGTGACATTATCAAAAGTCACCCGTCCTTCAAGCGGTGGTAGCGTACTACGATTGGGGTTGTAACCTGGCTCGCACGGGGCATTGAGTATATCGCCAAGACGCTCGACAGAAATTCCTGCCTGCTGAAAGTCCTGCCACAACTGCACCAGTCGTAAAATAGGACCGCTCACACGTGCCGCCAGCATATTAAAGGCAATCAACTGACCAATAGTGAGTGAACCCTCAATCACCAGGCGCGCACCAAACCACAATGTTAGCACCACAACCACTTTATTGATAAACGAGGCACATTGGCTCGTGATGTTGCCCAGGTTCGTCGCCTTGAAACTCGCCTTAACATAACCCGCTAGCTGCTCTTCCCAGCGCCGCTGCATCTGCGGCTCTACCGCCATCGACTTGAGGGTTTCGATGCCACTAATGCTCTCCACCAGAAAGGCCTGATTCTCTGCACCACGGTTGAACTTCTCTTCAACCCTGGCACGCAAGATGGGGGTAATGATGACTGACAGGAGAATATAAAAAGGGATAGAGCCCAGTACAATATAGGTGAGTATCGGGCTGTAGTAATACATAACGACAAGAAACACCACCGTAAAGAGTAGATCAATCACGAGTGTTAAAGCCGAGCCAGTGAGGAAGTTTCGAATATTTTCCAGCTCTCTCACTCGGGCGACTGTGTCACCCACCCGCCTCGCACCAAAATAGCTGATAGGCAGTGCTTGCAGGTGACTAAAGAGCTTCGAACCCAGCCCCACGTCGATACGTTGTGCAGTATGGGAAAACAGGTAGGTTCTCAGGCCGCCCAGAACCACCTCAAAAAGTGACACGACAAGCAGACCAAAGGCGAGTACGTCTAGCGTGGTCAAGCCGCGATGTACTAGTACTTTATCGATCACCACCTGAAAAAATAGCGGTGTTACCAGCGCCAGTAACTGGATAAAGAATGACGCCAGCAGCACTTCGCCAAAGAGTTTGCGGTATTTGAGAATGGCAGGGATAAACCATTTAAAATCGAATTTTCTTTCGCCAATCCCCAGGCCTGATCGTCGGGTAAACAGAATCAGTTCGCCATTCCAGGCCTCTTCAAACATCTCTTTGGATAACGTGAGCGGACGCTTCTCCAGTGGATCCTGAATTAGAACCTTTTCACTGCCATCACTCACATCAACCTTCGCCAGGATGAAATAGTGGCCATCTGTATGCTGTGCAATGGCTGGTAGTTGGATACGATCAAGACGAGACCAGTCGGATGTAATACTGCGAGCCTTCAGGCCCTGAAGTTTAGATGCACGCAGAATTTCAGCCGAGCTAAAAACCTCGCCAGACTGGCCAAATTGATGCTGCAACTGCGCCGCATCTGCTGGCAAATTATAAAACCGACTGATGATAACAAGGCAATTCAGACCGGTATCAATCGATTCAGGTACAACATGAGGCACTACGATAACCCTTCCCCAATCACTAACTATTATTTAGATTGATGCGCTCTTTCTCTCAGCGCGACCGATCTTATACCATCTTATTTGTGATGACTCATTTGATATTATGTAGATTTAACATAGCAATTCACTAATAAACAAGACGGCTAAACCGAAGGAAAATACAGAGCATTAGAAAACAGCCTAATAACAGATAAAAACAGGGACAAAAAAATTCTTTATTTCCATTAGGTTACAATCAGTTAACCCAATACAAAAAATATCACACAGTCAATCACTAAGATTTTACTGTAGTTATTTGCTTACATAAAAATAAGTATTTCAGAAGAAAGGAAAAGGGGTAATTGATTTAACTACCA
>CAZRYI010000193.1:0-4567 GCA_964604255.1 uncultured Nitrospirota bacterium | reverse complement strand
CAAGTAACAATTTATCTTGAAGCTGAAATTGAAAACAGAATGATCAAAGCGGCAGCACCGGTGTGGATGTTAAGCGAGATTAGATGTCAATATTATCTAATTTTTGATGTACAAACGAGGTAGAGGTTAAATGATTCAGGTCAAAGATGCTTGTCTCTCATATTTATTTGATTTTGAGAGACAACGCATATTGAAGGCCCTGAGTAGGGCCGCCTAACAAGTATTTTATTGATCAATTGTAATGATTGAAACCGTCGTACAATCGGCATCGCTGCATTGTGCCAGTTTCAGGTCTCCGTTCGTTCGATCAAAAAAAGCGATCGTCGCGAAGCCGTCTGTTCCGATAACAAGAGAGGAATATTCTCCTGATTGCGATTCGGGGCTCAGGCTGGCGGGCATATCGTCGATTGTTGTGATGGTGGGGCTTGTACAGCTTAGGTCGGTACAGCGGACAAATTTAAGCACGCCATTTATGTCATCGTAATAAGAGATCCGCGCAAATCCGTCGGGTGCCATTGCGATGGAGGGGCTGATACTGAAAAGTGCTGGCCCGATGGTTGTGATATTCGGTGTGGTGCAAACATCATCGGTACATTGCAGATATTTGATGACGCTGTTTGTTGTCTCTTCCCCCAAATAAGTGATTCGAGCGAAGCCGTCCGCTGCAATAAGCATTGATGCGCTGGAACCCGTTAATCCCAAGGGATCCACTGGATCGGCTGGATCGACTGTAGTGGTGGTTTGTGTGCTGCAATCCGCGTTACTGCAACGTGAATAATCCAGTGCTGACATTGTCAGGTTCCAGTGACTGATGCGAGCAAAACCATCCAGCCCAAGAGCCATTGAAGTGTGAGCCCCACCGACCCCGGTAGCCGGCCCAACCGTCGTTAAAATGCTTGTACTACAGTCTATAATTGTGCAGCGGGCAAGTTTGAGTTTTCCCGCAGTCGTATCATAATAGCTAATTCGGGCAAAACCATCGGAAGCCATTGCCAGGGAAGAATCAGCACCGAGATCTTCTTTGAGCGTCGCTGTATCGACTCCGGCATCCACCGTTGTCAAAGTAGGTGTTGTGCAGTTTGCGTCAGTACAGAGTGCAAATTTAAGGTCTCCGTTTGTCGCATCATAATAACTCATTCGGGGAAAACCATCCGTCGCAATTTTCATCGAAACACTGCGACCGACATCACCCGTCGCATCAATGATTGTAATGGATGGGGTGGTGCAGGCTGCATCTGTACATCGCGCAAACTTGAGGTCTCCATTTGTCTGATCGTAATAGCTTATTTGCAGCAGATTGTCGTTGCCGATAACAAGCGCGGGATCAATCCCGACATTTGTTTTTGGGTTTTCTACGGGCTCAGGAACGATTAAAAAAAGGTCTGGCGCAAGCGTGGTGGGCGTTTTTGTAGGGTCTGAATCATCTCCACAAGCAGCAATATTTAACAGCACCATAAAATAAAACAGGTAAAAAACAAGGTGCAATGATCGCTTTTTTTCACTCATTTCGACTCCCTTTTTCCAGCATCAATATCCCCTTACGACAGCTGCTTCATTTTTGAGGTATCCCTAACACTATTATCTCCTAAGGTCAATAATGTGAAGTACATCTCTGTGATCAAAATTGATTGAATTGATGCAATGTGATATGGATCATGCATGAAAAGCGTCTTTGGCCGATATCGGAAAATGCCTTATGATCTTGTTTTTTTCGGATTTTTGATGATTATTTCGGGTTTTGTCGATGCCTATATTATCTTTATCAATCCCGATTATCGGCTTCCAGTTTTCGGCACGAAACTGACAGGCAAAATGGGATGGTATTTTAACTTTCTTTTTCCCCTGTTTCACTTTGCTTCGGGCTACGGCACCCTGCGTGGCAGAAAGTGGGCCTATTGGCTCTTCATGGTTTTTTCGTTCTATATGATTGCCAGCGCGACGACAAGCCTGATTCGACTGCCACCGCCACACAACATCCGAACGGCCTTCCTGATCGGCACCCCGATTTTTATGTTCTACCTCTATAAACGCCGGGTATATTTTTCAGATTGAGCCTCTGAACTGAACACCCTATTTCGTCAAACCGGAAAGCCCGGCGACTAAAAAAGAGGCCAGCATATATCCCATTAGCATATGAAAATAAAAATAATGCCTGAGCGGTGCTTTGAGTCTGACTTCATCGTAATGGTACTTGCGGAGTTGCACAATGGGCAAGAGCATGTCGAGGCTGTAGGCAATACCGTAGGGCATCTTATGCCGTTTGCCCTCTCCCGAGCATTTTAAGAGGGTCGCCCCGATGAGCACGAGGGCAAGCACCCAGGCGAAAGCATACGAATAGCGGTAGCCGTAACCCATTGTATAATTCAGAATACTCAAACCCAGCCAGCGGATCCCATCGGCCCGAATCCGTTCCTGCTCTTTTGCAGCATAGAGAATGTGTCGGGCCTTTCTCGCAAGACCCGCTTTTTGTAACACTGCGGCAAGCTGTCTGTAAGGCTGGGCGGTGTAGCTCTCATCTTTGGCAAGCCATGCAATAAACCACTCCGATGTTCGCGGGGCACTATGGTTGCCGCCGCTCTCATCCACATAACCACCCAGGCGGGCATAAGTAAATCCGTCTAGCTCAATTTCCACCGGCCAGCTTCCGTTGCGATCTTGCAGTGAAGCAACTGTGGTCGAGCGAAGTATCAGCTTCGCATCCCCGTTTTCAATCAGGGCCGGACTTTCGAGCGGATCAATGCCAATTTGCCGACTCAGCCTCAGTTCATTGCCGATTTTTGTACCACTCAAATCGATCACATCCCTATAATCGCCGGGCAGCACAAGCACACTGCCGATGGTGGCATAAGTGATATCGACAGCCTCTTCAAAGCGGGCAGACTGCATAAAAAGGCTGTCCCCCAGTTCGAGCGCATCCATATCGACCGGAGCGGTATAACGCGCATGGGTCATGTCGAGTTGCCCTGAGATTTTTGCACTGGCAAGCTGCACTTCATCGAACTCAGCATGATCGTTTAAAAAGAGATTACCGGATAGAACGCTTCCGTTTAAATGAAGGACGCCATTAAAAGTTGAACCGGAAAACCAAAGGTTTTCTGCGCTTTTCAGGCTGTCCATGATGAGGTCTTTGTCGAATTGTGTTTTAACCAAAAAAAGCGGGTGAGAAAGCACGGCATGGTTCAGGTCGAGTATTTCCGTAAACCATGCCCCCGAAATATGAACCCCGCTGCGGGAAATTTCATTTTGACATGATTTTTCTAAAAGCAGGGTTTCAATAAAGCCTGCGGATAACTTTTTCTTCTTGTTCTCACTGTTGTCTCCTTCTTGCCGATAGGAGAGCAGGTCGGCGGTTTTTCCCAGGCGAACCTGTTTCCAAACCCAGTTTTCAGAAGCCGACCAGCGGCTTTGGTCGGATAAAACACAGCCTTGTACTTTGGGGACAGCCGCCGCTGTACTCTGAGCAAGGTAGGGCAAAAGAAGCAGAATAAATCCGAAGACAAGGTGAAGCGGTTTGATGAGGTGTTTCGCGTTCATTTGTTTTCACTTAAAAACAGGGTCTAACGCCTTCGGCGAGGTCTGGCGCGTTCTCCGAGTGTGACACTGATTTTGTGTTTTTTGTTCCCGCGCCATAGGGTGATGTCAATTTGCTCGCCTGGTTTGTAAGACTTCATGATCTGCTGGAATGCCTGGGCATCTTCAAAGGTTTTTCCATCCACCGCCACCAGAATGTCGCCCCCGATAATCACGATGGCATTTCCGATTTCAACCCGCCGTGATCCACCTCGAATACCTGCACGATGTGCCGGGCCACCACGGATAATCCGGGCGACCATCGCACCGGCATCTACCGGAAGATCCAATATGCGGGCCATTTTTGCTGAGAGGGTTTGTGTTTCAACGCCCAGCCAGGCGTAAGCCACATAGCCTTTAGTCAGTAATTCGTTCAGATTTTTTTTCACGGTATCAATCGGCACCGCAAATCCGATCCCGACACTGCCGCCGGAGGGCGTGAAGATGAGGGTATTGATGCCGATCATTCTGCCATCGGAATCAATCAGCGGCCCGCCGGAATTACCGGGGTTAATGGAAGCATCCACTTGAATCACCTCTTCCACTTCCAGGTCGTCAGTTTTAATGCGTTTTCGGATGGCCGAAATAATGCCCGTGGTCAAAGTCCGCTCAAGGCCGAAGGGATTGCCGATTGCCAGTACCTTTTGTCCGACACGCAACCGGGCTGAGTTTCCCATCGGAATCACTGTTAAGCGTTCCGGTGGGGCATCAATACGAATCACTGCAAGGTCGGTCACGGGGTCGGCACCGACCAGTTCGGCAGGCCATCTGCTGCCGTCGGAAAGGGTCACAATCAAACGATCAGAATCTCTGATGACATGGTTGTTGGTGAGGATCAGCCCTTTTTTGCTGATGATGGAACCGGAACCTGAGGCCTGGGAAGGCGTCGGGTTTAAGAAAAAATCATAAGTCACGGCAATATTCGTAATGTTGACCACAGAAGCATTCACCTGCTCATAAACCGCAATCGTATTTTCTTCGTCAGACAGCAGGGCAT
>CAZRYI010000192.1:0-4574 GCA_964604255.1 uncultured Nitrospirota bacterium | reverse complement strand
ATAGGCAATGAGGCTATTGGTTGTACCTAAATCTATTCCAACGATGTGGGACATTTTGATCCAGTCTCTAGAGATCCCGACAAAAGGTGGGACTTCTTTCTAATGTTGACAAGTATTGTGCCTATTTCCCGATCTCCGGTACCGAAAGATGACGACATATTTTCCGGCACAATTGATTTGGCACTTCAATATGTCTCGGAACGGCCTCAACAGCACCTGTCAAAGGGTTATACCAGAGCGAATGTGATCTGCCTTCGCGTTTCAGGCAGCACCCGTTTTTTCGGAGATAACGAAGAAGCTGCTCCCGTTTCACTGAACGGTAATCGTTTCTGTTTCGACTCCGGCGGGAACACCTCGTAAACCTTCTTCCCTACGGTCTTCCAGTATGAGTGCAATCGCTTCTGCGAGGTTCTGCCTTGCAGCCTTTTTTGTCTTTCCCTGCCCATTTGCCCCTGGAATTTCAGGGGAGTAGGAGATAAACCATTCCCCATCTTGCTCTGTAATAGCCGTAAATTCGTTGTGCATTTACTTCTCCTAGCCTGTCTCTTCCAGTGCTTCTGAAATCTCTTCAACAATGCGGTCTAAGTAGTTGTCGTGTGAGAGGATCTCTTGCATTTTTTCAAGACAGTTGCGTTGTTGATCGCTGTAGCTGTGATCGACTCTCAGGTTTTCCAGGTCATCCCATTCGGATGAGAGTGTTGCAAGCAAAGCACGCGCTTGATCCTGATGACCTGCCATCTCTTTTAAATCGCCTTCCAGGGCTGCTTGCCACTCGATTTTCTCATCACCCTTTGAAGCTGCAAGTGATTCCAGGTGTTCTTGAATTTCAAGGATGGATTCAAACAACTCTGCGGGTGCGGCGGCAGGGGTATCGCTTTTTTGTCCGGCGAGTTGAATGAGGTAAGTCATTCTTTTTTTAGGGGCTTTCAATGTCCGGTAGGCCGTGGTCAGATGGGCCGTGTTTTCGAGACTGATTGCCTGCTCTTCTTTAGAGGTCTTCAGGAAATAATCGGGATGGAATTTTCGGCTGAGCTCGTAATATTGTTTTTCAAGGGCCTCAAGGTCAATTGTGAGCAAATAGCCCAGATTGAAGAGCGTGAAATAATCGGTATCCTTTAAAAATTGTTGCAGAGCGGTGCAGTGCGAACAGTTGTAAAGATCCTCCACTTCGCTTTGGCAGCTCCAGCAGGGGCGATGATTCGCCTCCTTGTTAAAAAAGGAAAGGTCTTTTTCCAAGCTGGATTTTTCTGGCAGGATGTTCATGGCGTTCTCAAGTCGAAAAGGATTCTCCACAGCCACAGCTCTGTTTTGCATTTGGGTTGATAAACTTAAATCCACCGCCCACCAGGTCATCGCTATGATCCAGGGTGATACCAGCTAAATGAATGGCGCTCTTTTTATCGACGAGCACACGCAGGCCGTCAAATTCATAGCTGTTGTCCTGTGCAGTGATTTCTGTGTCGAAATTAAGTTGATAGGTCAAGCCCGAACAGCCGCCACTATCGACACCTAAACGCAGGGCCGCACCCCCAAGGTTTTTTTTGGCGATGATGTTTTTTACTGCTTTCACTGCCGCAGGGCTGAGGTGGATGGCCTGTGTTGTCTCAAGTTCCGTTTCTGTTTGGCTCATAACTTATTCCTTTTCGTTTTTCTTCCTGTAATCGGCGATGGCAGCCTTGATGGCGTCTTCGGCCAGAACCGAACAATGGATTTTAACCGGTGGCAGATTCAACTCACTCACAATCTCGGTGTTTTTGATCTTAAAGGCTTCATCAATTGTTTTGCCTTTGACCCATTCTGTTGCCAGTGAAGAACTCGCAATGGCACTGCCACAACCGAAAGTCTTGAACTTTGCATCTTCGATCACGCCGGATGAAATTTTTAATTGCAGTTTCATGACATCGCCACACTCCGGTGCGCCGACAATGCCGGTGCCAACCTCATTATCCTTCTTGTCAAAACTACCGACATTTCTCGGGTTGCTATAGTGATCAATTACTTTATCGCTGTAAGCCATGTTCTTATCCCCTTTTTAATGTGCCGTCCATTTAACGGTTTTTAAATCAATGCCCTCTTTTGCCATTTCGTAGAGGGGAGACATGTCTCGAAGACGGTTCACCGTTTCGACCACCCGTTTCCCGACATAGTCAATTTCTTCATCGGTGTTAAAGCGGCCCAGGCCAAAACGAATCGACGAATGGGCCAGATCATCTCCCACGCCCAAGGCACGCAACACATAAGACGGTTCTAAGCTTGCGGTTGTACAGGCCGAGCCGGAGGACAGGGCGATTTCTTTTAAACCCATCAAGAGCGATTCCCCTTCCACATAAGCAAAACTCAGGTTCAGGTTTTGAGGCAATCGTTTTTCCGCATGGCCGTTGAGATAAACCTCATCCAATTCCGTCATGAGATGGTTTTGCAGTTTAAGGCGCATCCGGGTCATTCGAGCCGATTCTTCCGCCATTTCCTTCCCGGCGATTTCACAGGCCATGCCCAGCCCCACGATGCCAGGCACATTGAGTGTCCCAGAACGCATTCCTCGTTCATGCCCGCCACCGTCAAAAATCGGGGCGAGGCGAACACGCGGATTCTTTTTTCTCACATATAACCCGCCGACGCCCTTGGGGCCGTAAATTTTGTGTGCCGAGAAAGACATAATGTCGATCCCCATTGCATCGACATCCACCGGCAGTTTTCCGACACCTTGTGTTGCATCACAATGGAAAAGAATGCCGCGCTCTTTTGCAATCGCGCCAATCTCTGCAATGGGCTGAATCACGCCGATTTCGTTATTCGCGTGCATGATGGAGATCAAGATGGTTTTGTCTGTAATGGCGGATTTCAGGGCTTCAAGGTCGATCAATCCGTCCTGATCAACCTTGAGGTAAGTGACCGTCGCACCCTCTTTTTCAAGATGTTTGGTGGTGTCGAGAATGGCTTTGTGCTCGGTCACTGCCGTAATGATGTGGTTCCCCTTTTCACGGTACATCGCGGCAGCCCCTTTTAAAGCCAGATTGTTCGATTCGGTGGCACCACTCGTGAAAATAACTTCTTTGGGATGGCAATGAATCAAGTCAGCAATCTGCTCTCGCGCAGTTGTGACACCCTTATCGCCTTCCCAGCCAAAAGAATGATTCCGACTGGCGGCATTGCCGAATTTTTGTGTGAAATAAGGCAGCATCACGTCCATCACACGCGGGTCAACCGGTGTTGTCGAGTGGTTATCCATAAAAATTGGCAATTTCATTTGGGTCTCCCTACCTTTATATAAAGCATATTAGGACGATTCATCGACCGTCACGATTCTATCTGTTGCATTTTTTTCTGCATCTTCTTCGACCGGCTCATTGCAGATCGTATCAATGGTGATGTTGTCCAAAAAATTCACAAGCTGCTGCTCAATCTTTCTGAGCGGGGTGCGGATGGTGCATTGCTCCGTTTGAGAACAGGAGGTTGAACCTTCAATGCAGCGAATCATCTCAATAGGGCCTTCAATTGCGCGAATGACTCTTCCCAAAGTGAGTTCTGCCGGATCAACTGCCAGAGTGTAGCCCCCTTTGGGACCATTTTGACTCACAATGATGCCGCTCTTGGAAAGGGTCTGCAATATCTTGGCGAGCAGTTCGAGCGGAATATGGTAGGTCAAGGCGATGTTCCGCGTATTCGCCACAAAAGCCTCTTTGCGATAGGCCATATAGTTGATGGCCATCAGAGCGTAATCGGTTTTTTTTGTCAGTTTCAGCATGTCGTTAATGGCGACTCATTTAATCGCCGATCTTTTAAGTCGGAACTAAATATACCGCCCACTCTGGATGGTGTCAAGGCGAATTGCATTTTGTCGGGGCGAATCTTCTATTCGTCCGCCCTTGTCTCGTCGAATTGGGGCGACCACAAGGATTGTCCCAATACTTGACTATTTCACCAATAATCATACTTTATTTCAAGGAAACACTTGCCAAATCAGAACTAAGTGGTACATTTGAAGGTATCGTACTTATTTACTATTTATGTTGAGAAACGTTGATTATGAAATTTCACATTAAAGGCTTGTCAGTTTGAAGAATCGATTTTCAAAAAAAAGTTCCGGGAGGACAAAAATGAACAAGCATCAACTAGGGAAAAGAGCACTTTTCGGCGGCACGACTTTCATGCTGATTTTACTAAGCGGTATTGCATTTGCCGCCCTAGGTGCGCGTGTTGAATTGACGATGGTCGCAGAGAAAGAACTTGTGAGCATCAATGAAGCAGGGGAAGTCGAAGTGAATCATATCGCACCCAATATTGTGATTCCGGGTGATGTGATTGTTTATTCCGTCAACTATCAGAACGTTGGCGATGACATTGCAGACAGCACCTACATTACCAACGCCATTCCAGAACACATGACTTATATGGAAGAGAGCGCATCGGGTGAAGGCACAGACATCGCTTTTTCAGTGGACGGCGGGAGGCGGTTTGGAAAGCCGACTCAACTGACCGTTCTTAATAAGGAAGGCGAAGCGGTTCCGGCAACGATGGGTGATTACACGCATATTCGTTGGCTTTTTACCGGAGCTTTGGCCCCTGGAGACAGT
>CAZRYI010000191.1:0-4578 GCA_964604255.1 uncultured Nitrospirota bacterium | reverse complement strand
ATAAGAGGAAATCCATGGAAGCGGAAGAAGCACTTTTAAAAAGCCATATTTCCAAACATCACCTGAAAGTCACCAAAGAACGCAGTGCTGTCTTGAAGGCTTTTCTGGATTCGGAGCGACATGTTTCGGCAGAGAGTCTCTACCGGAAGATGAAAGACGAGGGTTCAACAATCGGTCTGGCGACGGTCTATCGCACCTTGAACTTGTTTTGCTCAAGTGGTCTGGCCGAGCAGCGTCAGTTTGGCGATGGTCAGGCCCGTTACGAACTGACTTACAATGTAGACCACCACGACCACTTAATTTGCAAACAGTGCGACCGCATTATCGAATTTGAAAATGAAGAAATTGAAGCACTTCAAGAAAAGGTCGCAAAAGAAAATAAGTTTAAGGTCTTCAGCCATAGACTCGAATTGTATGGCATTTGTGCCCAGTGCTCAGAAGAGCAATAAAAGAACCTCAACAGGAGAAGGAATGAAGATCCAAGCAAGATGGAAACAAGCAATAATCATCGGCTCAAAGACCTCTTGGCGGGCAATGCAGATTGCCTTGTTGATCACGGTTTTACTCCCATTGATGCTTCCCACGATATCGTTTGCGGAAAATGTTGTCTCGCTTCGAGGAGCGAAACTGGAAATCGGCGGAGAACTGGAACTTGAGATGGTGGACTCTGAGCGTGATGGCAGGGCCCAGACTGACTCAGTGGGGGGCGACATTGGCGGCACAAACAACGCCTTTCCAAGAATGTCGATTGATAAGATTGTCATCACACCCAGGGTGCGTCTGTCTTCCGACATCCTTTTTAAGGCCGACATCCAGTTCGGCCCTGATAAAAAAGTGAAACTGGATGAGGCCTGGGTGAAGATTTCAGATCTACCCTTTAATTCATGGGTCACTTTCGGACAGGAAGATCCTTTTATCCATGTCAGCCGAAAGACCGAGTCTTATCCGATTTTAGGCCATGCCTTTTGGCAGGATGAAGATCTCGGTGTTTTTACCGGTGGTACGCAAGGATCTATCTATTGGCGATTTTCTGTGACCAACGGAAGACGTTTAGCGGATCGTCGCGCAAGTGAAGACAATGTATTTCCGGTCATCACCGATGACGATGACAATGGCGAGAACAACGGCAATAAACAAATCGGTATTGGTCTCGGCCTGAATCATACTTTTAAAACAGACCATCGTATTGACCTGCTGCCCTTTTGGTATACCAGTGATTTAAGCACCCAGGATGTCGCCTATTTGAATAAAATCACCAACTACAGGGGTGGCAGTGATAATAACCAGCGTCGCTACGGTGTTAATCTGAATTATATTCTAGGCGGATTTTCATTTTTTGCACAATATATGGGGGCCAGCGACGGCGGCTTGGATCGCGACGGCTGGTATGTTCAGCCTGCCTTTAAACAGAAACTGGGCATGTCTCGCTTAAAGTCGATTGAATTTCTGATTCGCTACGAACAATACAATGTCGATCTCGCCGCAGCACCAAGCGACTCACGTACCTGGGACAGACAGACGACCACTTTTGCTGTGTTCTCAGAAATCGTCAGTGGTTTTAAGGTGAAAACAGAATATTACATCAACGACGAAGACACCGGTGCGGCGGATGTCGCCAATAATGAGTTCCTAATGCAGTTGGAAATCAAGTTCTAGCCATCTCAAATGCCAGCAATTTTTCCAAGAACCAGCGGTTTCCGCCCGTCACTTGACGGGTGGCACCTTGCCGCCTTTGCTGTTGCAGCCCTTGTTTTTATCCCGCTCGCGATCGTGCTCTCTTCTCTTTTTACACCCAATGACGAAGTCTGGACCCATCTGCTTGAAACCACGCTGAGCCGTGTTTTGCGCAACACGCTCTTTTTGGGTTTAGGGGTTGCGATTGGCACGGCCTTTCTCGGAGTCAGTCTGGCCTGGCTGACTGCCGCTTGTGACTTTCCGGGGCGAAAGGTTTTTGATTGGGCCTTGATGCTGCCGATGGCAATTCCTACTTATGTGACGGCCTTTGTGGCAATTGGATTTTTGGATTTTACCGGCCCGCTTCAAACGATCTTGAGGCAGTGGCTCGGGCCGACAGATTGGTTCCCGGAAATCCGATCCACAGGTGGTGTCATCCTGGTCATGACCTTGACCCTTTATCCCTACGTCTACCTGCTAGCACGCAACGCCTTTTTGACGCAAGGACGACGAGCCTTAGAAGTCGCGCAGTCATTGGGTGAAAGTCGCTGGAGCGGTTTTTTTCGCGTGACACTGCCAATGGCGCGGCCCTGGATTGTGGGTGGCGTGACCTTGGCCCTCATGGAAACCCTGGCCGATTTTGGTGCGGTTTCGATCTTTAACTACGACACCTTTGCAACGGCAATCTACAAGGCCTGGTTCGGACTTTTTTCGATTTCAGCCGCATCGCAACTCGCCTCACTGTTAGTACTTTTTGTCTTTGTCTTCTTATTGATGGAGCAGTACGCCACATATCGCACACGGTATACCCGAGTCGAAAGAGGCGGGGTTTCGGGAGATCGGGTAAGATTGTCTCCCCTTAAAAAATGGCTGGCTTTTGCTTTTGCTTTGTTAATCCTTTGTGCGGCCTTTCTGCTGCCGCTGCTGCAATTGCTTTTTTGGAGCCGAAATGTCCTGCTTTCCGATCTGGACAGTCGCTATTTTGAACTGCTCGGACATTCCCTGTTTTTAGCTGCGGGTGCGGCCTTGATGACGGTCGTCGCTGTTTTGATCCTTGTTTACGCCAAGCGACTGCACGATACTTTTCCACTTCGTATCATGGTGCGCATTGCAACCCTGGGTTATGCGCTGCCAGGGTCAGTATTGGCAGTTGGTATTTTTATACCACTCGCCTGGTTCGACGAACAGCTCATAGCTTTGTTTGATCTCGACCTTTTTTTGCAGGGAACACTGCTTGCGATGTTCGCAGCCTACCTGGTGCGATTTCTGGCCGTCGCCCATCACCCCATTCAAAGTGCGATACAGCGTATTTCGCCCAACATGGATGAGTCGGCAAGAAACCTCGGCTGTAGTGGCTGGGCCATGCTCCAAAGAATTTACCTGCCCATGATGCGGGGCGGACTGACAACAGGGCTTGTGCTTGTTTTTGTCGATGTGATGAAGGAAATGCCGATTACCCTCATGACCCGGCCCTTCGGCTGGGACACCCTGGCGATTCGGATTTTTGAAATGACCTCTGAAGGAGAATGGGAACGGGCCGCCCTGCCCGCAGTCGCCCTGGTTTTTGCCGGATTGATTCCGGTCATCATGCTAATGAAAGATAGAGAGAAAGGATTTTGAGCCCCCAGGGGGCCTGCTTTACAGTCAAGCCATGATCATCATCGAACTCGACAAAGTTTCAGCCACCTACCCCGGCTCAAAGACTTCGGCTGTTTCCGATATTTCTTTTCAAATTGAAGAAGGAGAGGTACTTGCTCTGCTTGGACCGAGTGGCAGCGGCAAAACAACCATTCTGCGCCTGATTGCCGGTTTTGAAAACCCCGACCAGGGGGTGGTCTTGCTGGAGGGACGTGACGTTTGCCGATCAGGGGCATGTTTGCAGCCTGAAAAGCGCGGCATTGGCATGGTTTTTCAGGACTATGCCCTCTTTCCACACCTGAGCGTTTCGGGCAATATTGCCTTTGGACTCAAAAAAATGTCCCGCGGTGATCGTGCAAAAAAGGTGGATGAAATCATTGAAATGGTCGGACTCACCGCCTTTCGGAATCGCTATCCCCATGAACTTTCAGGTGGACAGCAACAACGTGTGGCTTTGGCGCGCGCACTCGCACCCGACCCGATTGTGATCCTGCTGGATGAACCCTTCAGCAACCTGGATCCCGATATGCGGACAGAGATGCGCCAGGAGGTTTCAGCCATTTTGAAAAAAACGGGGAGTACGGCGGTGCTCGTGACACATGATCACGAAGAAGCGTTTTCGATGGCCGATAAAATTGTACTTTTGAACCAGGGCCGTTTAGAGCAATGCGGCACACCTGAAGAAATTTACCACACCCCCGTCACACCTTTTGTGGCCGATTTTGTCGGTCAGGCCGACTTTATCGCCGGTCGAGTTTGCGGCAAAAACATTGTGACAGTGATTGGGGATTTGGAGAACAAGACCTGTTTTGCCGATGACGCGGAAGTGATGGTGATGATTCGCCCGGATGATATTGATTTGCGTGCAAACGAGGCGGGAAAAACAAGGGTCTTAGCGCGGCAATTCAGGGGTTCGGAAAACCTCTACACACTAAAACTTTCCTCCGGGGAGATTGTTCACAGCAGTCAACACTCCCTCGCCGTCTATGCCGAGGGGACAAAAATCGACCTGCGTTTAAAAATGACTCACACCGTTGTTTTCAAAAAATCAGAGCTTGAGGTAGAAACCTAAGGCTTTTTTAGACGCTTACAGACACTGAGGCTTTTTCCAAGTCTTGCAGGTAGGCGTAAAGTCTTGGGTTATTTGTTTCCATGTCGAGGAATTCGGCACCGAAGGCATGTTTGCCCTCGCCATCCATTTTTGTTGTCCAGGCGATTTTTGCCTGAAGCCTTTCTGCGATGACACTGTCATTTTCCGTTTTCAAG
>CAZRYI010000190.1:0-4588 GCA_964604255.1 uncultured Nitrospirota bacterium | reverse complement strand
AATCCCGCCAAAGTTACTTGACCAGACTTTTTTCTATGGCTTCACCGATCATTGCAGGGTTTTTGACCACGGTGACACCCGCAGCTTCCAAGGCTGACATTTTGTCCGCCGCAGTACCTTTTCCGCCAGAGATGATGGCACCTGCGTGTCCCATGCGTCGCCCTGGAGGGGCAGTCATGCCCGCAATAAAAGCAACAACGGGTTTCGTGACATTTTCTTTGATAAATGCTGCCGCTGTTTCTTCCGCATCGCCACCAATTTCACCAATCATGACAATGGCTTCGGTTTCAGGATCTTTTTCAAACATGGCCAGGACATCGACAAAGTTTGTGCCATTGACCGGGTCACCACCAATGCCGATACAAGTTGTTTGTCCCAAACCACGTTCGGTCAACTGCCAGACGGCTTCATAGGTTAAAGTACCGCTACGAGATACCACACCGACACTGCCTTTTTTGTGGATGAATCCAGGCATGATGCCGATTTTGCATTCTCCAGGGGTGATGATACCGGGACAATTTGGGCCGATGAGCCGTACGGGTTTGCCTTCGAGAAACTTTTTCACGCGCATCATATCCATCAGCGGAATGCCTTCTGTGATGCAGATAATGAGTGGCACACCCGCAGAGGCGGCTTCCATAATGGCATCGGCAGCAAAAGGCGGAGGGACAAAAATCAGGGCGACATTGGCTCCGGTTTGAGTTGCCGCTGCTTCAACGGTATTAAAAACGGGGATGCCTTCAAAATTTTGCCCCCCTTTTCCCGGCGTCACACCCGCAACCACTTGAGTCCCATAGGCTTTGCAGGCAGCGGCGTGAAAAGAACCTTCTTTTCCGGTAATACCTTGCACCAATATTTTTGAATCTTTATTGACTAAAATAGACATGGCAACTCCTTTAACTCACCGCCGCGACGATTTTTTGTGCGCCATCCCACAGGGTGTCAGCAACAATTAGCTTCACATCAGACTCTGCAAGCAAGTCCTTCGCCTCTACTGCATTTGTCCCCTGCAAACGCACCACTAAGGGCACATTCAGATCAATCTCTTTGGCCGCGTCAATAATGCCACCTGCAATACGTTCGCATCGCACGATCCCGCCAAAGATGTTGACAAACACACCCTTCACGTTCGGATCATCCATGAGGATTTGAAAAGCCTGTTTGACTGTTTCTTTCGAGGCCCCGCCCCCCACATCCAAAAAGTTCGCAGGTTCTGAGCCAGCCAATTTAATAACATCCATTGTTGACATGGCCAGCCCCGCACCATTGACCATACAACCGATTTTGCCATCCAGCTTGACATAGTTCAGGCCGTGCTCTGCGGCGCGTGTTTCAAGGGGATCTTCTTCTTCTAAATCACGCAGTTCACTAATGTCCGGGCTTTTAAAAAGGGCACTTTCATCAAAACCGACTTTTGCATCTAATGCGACCAGTTTGTTATCGCCCGTAATAATGAGCGGATTGATCTCAATCTGCATCGCCCCTTTTTCAACAAAAAGCCGGTACAGGTTGCCCAGCAATTTGACGAATTGTCCGATCACTTCTTTTGGCAAGCCCATCCGGAAGGCAACGGATCTGCCTTCATAAGCCTGAAAACCAAGCGCAGGATCCACTGAGAGCCGAATAATTTTTTCAGGGTTTTCCTCAGCAACTTCTTCAATTTCCATCCCGCCTTCGGTACTAGCAATAATCACGATGGAACCCGTTCCCCGGTCGGCAACTAAACTGAGGTAAAGCTCATTCTGAATATCAGCGCCTTCCTCAACCAGTAGTTTTTTCACTTCTTTTCCTTCAGGGCCGGTTTGAGGGGTGACGAGAATTTTTCCGAGGATTTCAGTGGCAAGCGGAATGACTTCGTCACGCGTTTTTGCCAACTTCACACCACCGGCCTTACCACGCCCCCCAGCATGAATCTGTGCTTTAACCACACAAACCGGGGTTTCCAATGTGGCGGCAACCGTTGCAGCTTCTTCAGGAGAAAAAGCAACACCACCCTTTGGAACCGGGATATTGTATTTCGCGAAGAGTGCCTTCGCCTGGTATTCATGTATGTTCATCGTTGTTGTCCTTTATCATATCGTGAAAAGACCATTGAACAAATTTTCAAATATCAATTTTTATTGACATAATCTGGGAATAAAATGGGAGAGACGGTGTCAGGAATCACACCGGCTTCTTTTTGTGCTTCGTGAAAACGATCCAGATGTTGCAAGGTCAGGGTTTTAAATTCTGCTTCAGATGATCGCTTCGCCGCCGCTTCTCCGGCACGTTTTCCGTAAACCATGATATCCAACAGAGAATTGCCCATCAGACGATTTCGTCCGTGAAGCCCCCCGGACGCCTCTCCCGCGACAAACAGGTTTTGCACCGTAGACTCCCCGTCTACATCCACTTTGACGCCACCATTTTGGTAATGCAGTGTTGGATAGATTAAAACAGGATCTTTTGTAATATCAATGTCATAACGACTGAATTGGCGTACCATGTTCGGAAAACGCTCCGTCAGCGTTCCCGCGCCATTTAAGACATCCACCAGGGGCATATCCAGCCAGACCCCTAGACGACCGGAAGGCGTTTCAACGCCTCGACCCTCCAGACATTCCCGGATGATCGCAGAGGCCACCGCATCACGGGTTTCCATCTCGCCGATAAAACGCTGTCCATTCGCATTTAGGAGTTGCGCTCCGACAGAACGAATGGCTTCTGTCACTAGAATTCCGGCCATCGCTTCAGGATAAGTTGCGCCAGTGGGATGATACTGAAAGGTATCTTGCAGGGTTAGTTTTGCGCCTGTGCGATAAGAAAGTGGCAAACCATCTCCGGTCGCCCCGTAATGGTTGCTGGTTGGGAATCCCTGGATATGCAACCTGCCAATGCCACCCGTCGCCATAATGACGGTTTTTGCCTGAACAATGAGCATTTGATTGTTATCGAGATTCTTTAAAATCGCGCCGCTACAGGCCCCGGCTTCGTCGGTGAGCAGCTCCAGCACGGGCATGTATTCTACAACTTCAATCTGCTCGTTGAGCACACAATCTTTCAAGACGCGCATTAGCTCCAAGCCGGTATAATCTTTACAGCGCACCAGACGTGCCGTGCTACTGCCGCCACCGGGCCGGAGACTTAAATTACCATCTTCTTCGCGGTCGAACATGACGCCGTTATCAATCAGCCACTTTGCGATGGAAGGACCTTCTTCAACGAGGGTTTTCAGTAGTACCTTGTCATTGGCCATCTGGCCGCCACGTAGAGAGTCGAGGAAATGGCGCACGGGAGAATCTTCGGGAGACACAGCCACTTGCATCCCACCTTCGGCCATGACGGTATTTGAATCGCCCAAACGAAGTTTTGTTGCCATGAGTACTTTGGCTCCGGCAGCTTTCGCTGCAAGTGCGGCCATCGCACCCGCACCACCTCCTCCAATAATCAGGACATCCACTTGTTTTTGCGCTTCAAGTGTTATGGATTCGGAGGCAATGGGGCTTTCACCTTCAAGAAGACTCACCACCCGATGAACCGTCCGCTCCCCTTTGTTGACACCCACGCGAATGGTTCCGTAGGCTTCCTTTTTATAGTCGGGGTGAAACTGATGAACCAAGGTTTCTTTCTCTTCCAGAGAAAGGGCAGGAAAGCTTTCCTCTAAGCGACTTGAACGTGTTTCGCCAACCTTCAACTTAGATGTTTCAAGCACACTCATTCAAACTTTCCTTTCTTTTATTACTTTAAACTGTCGCAAGCGCTTCGTGCCATTCGTCTTGATATCGGCCCGATGCAATTTCTTTGATACGCTCTGATAGCTGGTCTGCATTTTTTTCGTGAAAGGCACCGACCAAGCGGCGTGTGTAGGCACCAACACGGTGAGGACGAATACCGGCACCACAGACAGCAGCACAAAGTCCACACATGACACAGGCTTCAAATTTTTCGGCAACTTCCTGATGCTGTCCCGTAATGGCGGCACGCACGCCTCCCATTGCATCAATCCCCACGGGGCAGACCATGCTACAGGAACGGCAGCCGACACAACGTCGCGTCTCAGGATAATACTGAAAAAGTTCCTGCCCGCTGGGTTTTGTTTCCGGCAGAGGTGCTAAGACTTTTTTCGAGGTATCAGAAGGCATGAAAGCGATGGTCATCCCATCCTCAACTGCTGTTTGGCAGGCCAGGTAACATTGATTATCAAAGCGGCCAACGAAACGGACAGAGATGGCACAAGCCCCGCAAGCACCTCCGAGACAACCGACATCCTTGGTCATCTCGCGCCCGATACGCCACATCGCCTGGACAACGGTAATACCTTCCGGAACGGTATGAGATGCACCGTCCACTGTAATCGTCACATTACTAATATTGTTATCCTAATCCTAAAATGAAGGGATGATTTAATCGGAAAGTAATTCAGCATCTGAAAGGCTTAAGATCCGTTCCCACTCTTGATCATAGTCCCCGTTTTCAATTTCATCGACCCGCAATTTGAGTTGAGGGGACTTTTCTTCAAAAAAGATCCCTTGCGCCCGACGCACAAAAACGCCGACCTGATTCGGGGCGATATCGGCAATACAGACTTGCACACAAAGGCTGCACATGA
>CAZRYI010000189.1:0-4605 GCA_964604255.1 uncultured Nitrospirota bacterium | reverse complement strand
ACGCTAAAGCCACAACACCAAGGGAATATGTCATGGAATCAATTCTACACCCGAGCGCTTTTATCCTGCCGGGTTTTGAAGATGATGATGGGATGCCCGGCAATTACAGGAAAAAGTTGACCATTGGTGATCTACAAAAACTGGTGAACTTCCTTTTGACCATCGACAAAGAGACGGCTGAAAAAGACGGCCTCACAAATCGAATGGGCATTGGTGATCCGGTGGAAAGAGGTCACAGTAAGCGAGATTAAGTTTTAGGGCGTACCGACAATTTATTCGGCTGAATAAACAGCCTCAAGAATACGACGGGCACCTTTATCCAAAAGCGCGTCGGCAACGGAAAGGCCGATTTTTCCGGTATCTGGCAGTGTAATGCTCTGGGTTTCGCGGATGAGTTCTTTCCCGTCCAAACTTGCAACGAGGCCTTCTAAACTGAGCTTGTTATTTGACAGGGTAGCAAAACCGCCAATCGGAACCTGACAGCCCCCTTCAAGTCGGAACAAAAGATCCCGCTCCGCGCTCACACACACTGCAGTTTCAGCGTGATTAAGGAAGGCGATGCACTCATTCATTTCAGGATCATCCCGACGACATTCTATGCCCAGCGCCCCTTGCCCGATGGCAGGCAGCATACAATCGGGCGCAAGATCTTCTGTAATGCGATCCTGCCAGCCCAGACGACGTAAACCCGCTGAAGCAAGAATAATCGCATCAAACTGGCCTTCTTCCAGTTTTCGCAGGCGGGTATCAAGATTTCCCCTCAGTGAAACAAATTGGAAATCGGGTCGAAGCGCCGATAGCTGAGCTTGTCTGCGTAGTGAACTTGTGCCAATGGTCGCACCCTCCGGTAACTCCGATAAAAGCTTCGCCTGATGACTGATGAGGGCATCCAGGGGATTTTCACGTTTGGGGATGGCGGCAATGTGAAGGGCCTCCGGTAGCGCACTCGGCACATCTTTCATACTGTGGACGGCCAGATCAATTTCATTTCTCAGAAGAGCCTCTTCGATCTCTTTAACAAAAAGGCCTTTTCCCCCCACTTTAGCCAGGGGAACATCCAGGATTTTATCTCCGGTTGTTTTGATCTTTTGAATCGTAACGGTAAATCCCTTGCCCTGAAGTTGTGCCTGAACCCACTCTGCCTGCCAAAGTGCGAGTTTACTGCCCCGACTACCGATTCTAATCATTTTTTTTGCCACTGAAGTCTTCTACCTTTCTATGGGTGTGTTCGACACACCCTATAATCTAAAACAGATAAATTTCAGGGATGTCTCTTGTCACCTGTCGGACGGCCCTGCCATAGCGCCAGCACATCTACCCCGCCTTTTTGTCCCAGCCAAACCCTTCGCTCAGAATCAATGGCAATGGCATACACATTTTCATCCGCGAGACCGTCTTTTGTTGTCAGGGTCATCCAGTTTTCGCCATCAAAACGAGAGACCCCATGATTTGTACCAAACCAAAGGGCACCGTCGTGTGGATCGACTGCCACAGCATAAACGATATTACCTGCCAAGCCATCATCCGTCGTAAAGTTTCGCCACTGCTGACCATCAAAGCGACTAACACCACCGCCCCAGGTGCCGAACCACAGCTGCTGGGTGCGGTCAATCGCCATCGAAAAAACATAGTTCTCGTTATAGGTTTCATTGCCACCCACATCCAGCACGGAAAGATTGTGCCCATGTTTGTAATCGGCTTCCGTATCACCGACTTTGGTGCCAAAGCCGGTATTCTCACTCTTGTCCAAAAGATATTTATTTGGCGCCCCCAGGCCGTCGCGATGACGCCAGGTTCGCCATTTTCCCTGACGATCCAAACGGCTGACACCGCCTTCGGTGCCAAACCACAGCGCCCCTTTTGCATCAACCGCAATCGCATAGACCCAGCGATCAGCGAGGCCATCGCCGGTATTGTAGTTACGGAAATTTTCGCCATCGAAGTGGCTCACACCATTCCAGGTGGCAATCCACATCGTGCCATCCTCAGCAAAATCCATCCCGTAAACCCAAAAATCCGCTAAACCGTCAGAGGGCAGATAGGTCTTCCAAGATTCGCCATCGTAGCGACTCAAACCGCCGTTGTTAGTACCAAACCAATAGACCCCCTGTTTGTCTTTGTTGATCGTAAAAATATAGGGACTCAGCAAACCGTCCTTCGTGGTGAAAACCTGCATCATCTCGGCGGATTGATTCGCCACCTGGATAATGCCTTCGGTTGTGCCAACCCAGACACTGTGATCATCTGCATACAACGAACGCACATAACTCTGATCTCCCGTACCAAAACTGCCGACCACCTGATAATTTGGGTGCATTTTTTCGGAGATAGAGGAATCAGCGGGAAATGATTCTGCTTGAAACGGACTGTCCGATACACTTTCCGGGCTTTCAAAAGACCGACTGCCGTCCAGCGGCTGGATGAAGTTTTGACTACAGGCCGACAATTGAAACAACAGCATCATTAAGAACAGCTTTAAGCCAAAACAGTTCCTTAGCAAAATGCGCTTCAAGAGGCCTTTTTCGCCTCTGTCTTTTTTTGACCTTCGGAGCGGGCTAACAAGGTTTCAAGGTCGAAGAGTTTGCGGGTCGCTTCCAACATCATGTTGCCATTTGTCGAATTGACTTCTTCTTTTAAAACGGTCAGCGGTTTATGCAGGAGTTTATTAACGATTGACGCGGTGAGCCGTTCCAGCACTTCTCTTTGAGCAGGATTCAGATCGCCCATTTTTCCAGCTGCCTTCTCCAATTCAGCCTGGCGGATGGTTTCGGCCCGATCTCTCAGCGCAATGATCATCGGGACGGCCTCAAGAGATTTAAACCAACGGGCGAAGCGGTCGATTTCTTCCGTGATAATCTCTTCCGCTTTGAGTGCTTCCTGTTCCCGCGAGCGCAGGTTACTGGCCACTGCCATTTGAAGGTCATCAATATCGTAGAGAAAAATATTGTCCAGATCGTTGATCTTCGGGTCGATATTTCTGGGGACGGAGATATCAATAAAAAAGATCGGTCTGTTTTGCCGAAGCCCGATGGCCTTTGTCACCTCTTCCGGGCCAATAAGGTAGTGTGAGGCCCCTGTTGAGCAGAGCACGATGTCTGCCTTCACCAACTCAGCCGGATACTCTTCAAATGGCACCGGGGTACCGCCAAAGGTAACAGCCAATTCGAGAGCTCGGTCATAACTGCGATTGGCAATGGTAATTGATTCGACTCCGCTGCTGATAAAGTGGCGGGCCGCCAACTCAGACATCTCTCCAGCACCAATCAAAAGGACGGATTTACTTTTCAGCTGACCGAAGATTTTTTTCGCCAGTTCGACGGCTGCATAGCTGACCGATACGGCACTTTCTGAAATCTTGGTTTCTGTGCGAACGCGCTTTGCGACCGAAATGGCTTTTTTAAAAGCCTTCGTCAAAATCAGACCGCTTGTTTTGTGCAGCATGGCCTGATCAAAGGCATCTTTAATCTGCCCGAGAATTTGCGGTTCGCCAATAATCATCGAATCAAGACTGGATGCGACACGATAAAGGTGGCGAAGGGCATCGACAGAAGCATACATGTACAAGGCCGATTCGAGTGTGTCAGAGGGAATTTCTGGATGTGATCTCAGAATGAACTGCTTGACTGCGTCGAGACCCTTTTGGGTTTCTTTCACAACGGCGCAGATTTCAACGCGATTGCAGGTAGATAAGATCAGACCTTCTTCAACCATCGGCTCCGAGGTCAATTGATGAAGTGTTTCCCCCATCTTGTGCTCGGGAACAGCGAGACCTTCCCGAAGGTCCACAGAGGCGGTACGATGATTGAGTCCTACAATAACAATGTTCATGTTCTTACGCTAAGCGAGTGTGATGAAGATAAAAATCACGCCGACAAAACCAATGACTGCCAACTGGGCTGCTTTTTTTGCGCGCCACCCAACATTGATCCGCCCGTGCAATACGAGTAGATAAAAAAACCAAATCCCCAGGGAGAGGGCCTGTTTGGAATTGTTGCCACCCCAAAAGGAACCTAAGGCATACTGTGCCCATAAGGCTCCGGAAATAATGCCCAGGGTCAGCAGAGGAAAACCAAAAAGAATGGCTTTTTTGTTCCACTGATCAAGGATATCCAGTGCGGGTAACCGTGAATACAAGGTGTTGAGTTGTTTTGATTTAAGAAATCTTTCCTGAAGCAGATACATAATGCCAACAACAAATGCGAGCGTGAAAGCCACGATGCCTAAGATAGACAGAATGGTGTGAATCCCTAACCACGTATTGATCAGTGTCGGGTTAATCTGAGGAATGTCACTCGGCAGTGCGGAAGCCGAGATCAAAGAAAGAAAAGCAAGCGGCAGAATGAATGAGCCGAGAATATAGAGGTGATATTTAAATTCAACCCAAAAGAAAATCAGAACGATCACCCAGGAAAAAAAGGAGACCGCCTCATGCGGATTTGAAAGGGGGATATAGCCGCCTTCTTTCAGACGAATCCCTAAAGCGAGGGTGTGAAAGATAAATCCGGCAGCTGTAACAACAACGGCAATTTTTTGCGTGCGGGAGAGACGTGTCGAAGCGGCCTGATCCTGTCGATGATCACGACAAAGATTAACGAGAAATAAAGC
>CAZRYI010000188.1:0-4606 GCA_964604255.1 uncultured Nitrospirota bacterium | reverse complement strand
GAATCCCAACTTTTATCGCAGTCTGCCACCAGCATTGATACAGCCATTACGCCTGCAGCAGCCCAGCAGGAAATCGCTTCGACCGAACAACGTAAGGCCTTGATTGAAAAAATGCGGTCTGCGGAGGCCTTGGGGCGGATGGCAATTGAGTTGGAGGCCTTGGTAGATTTTGATACTTCGCCTTCCAATGTGACGCTTGAGGAGGGAGACCGTCTGCTCATTCCTGAACGGCCCCAGCAAATCCAGGTCATTGGTGCTGTTTACAACCAAACTGCTTTTATCTTTGAAGCAGAAGAAGAGGTGAGCGAGTATTTAGAAAAAGCGGGCGGTTTCACCAAGGTTGCGAACGAAGACATGATCTACGTGCTGAAGGTGGATGGTACCGCGCTGTCAAAAAGTCAGACAACGGGTCTTTTTCAGCGCGGATTGATGTCGCGCGTGCTTGATCCGGGCGATACCATTGTTGTGCCTGAAGAAATAGACAAGATCTCCTGGCTGAGAGAAGCCAAGGATATCACGCAGATTCTCTTTCAGATGGCCGTCACCGCGGGTGTCCTCATTGCAACATTTTGAAGCCGTCTTATAATTCTTAAGATCCAATCCTATGATGACACCGCAGCCCATAGCCGACGACGAAATCAACCTGCTTGATTACTGGCGGGTGCTGGTCAAACGAAAAAAATTACTTGGCCTGATTGTGGGGGCGGCAATCATCGTTTCAGTAATTATCAGTCTACTCCTCCCGAAAATTTATGCTGCAAGTGTCAGCCTCTTGCCGCCTCAAGACAATTCAGGTGGTGCGAGTCTCATTGCTTCCAGAATTCCGGGTGGACTTGGAGGATTGGTAGGGGGTGCTTTAGGACTCAAATCCCCAATTGATCTATGGGTGGGTATTTTGAACAGTCGCACTGTTTATGAGCAAATTGTTTCAGAATTTAATTTGAAAGCGGTTTATGAAACCGAAAGTGATGAAGAGGCGATTAAGGCACTTAAAGGGTCCGTCAGTATCAACAAGTCAAAAGAACAAATTCTTTCGATCACCGTGGAAGATCGGGATCCAGAGCGGGCAGCGAAATTGGCGAATGCCTTTGTTGTGGCACTTGACCAGATGAATCGGGGGATCACGACGACATCGGGTGGGCGCATGAGGGCTTTTGTGGAGGGCCGACTTAACGAAGCAAAATTAGCTTTGAAAAAATCGGAAGAAACGCTAAAGGTGTTTCAGGAAGAGAACGGGGCCGTACAACTGGATGCCCAGTCCACGGCCATTATCGGTGCAATCGGAGAGGTCAATGGTCAACTCCTGGCAAAAGAGGTTGCATTGAGAACCCTGCTTTCCTATGCCACCGATCAAAATCCAGAGGTGAGACTTTTAAAAGCTGAGGTAAAAGAATTGAAAGCTGCGCTTCGGAAACTTGAGGAAGGCGAAGGAGAAGGCCTTGCCAAACGGGGATCGATTTTTATCCCGACGGCGGAACTTCCGAATCTCGCTTTGCAATATGTGCGTCTGCTTCGGAACGCAAAAATTCACGAGACCTTGTTCGAACTATTGGTAGAGCAATTTGAAATCGCGCGGATACAGGAAGCAAAAGACAGCCCAACCGTTCAGGTGCTGGATGCTGCCATTCCACCCGAAAATCGGATTAAACCCAAGAGAGGATTGATTGTGATCCTGTCTACTTTTTCTGCCGGGTTTTTCGGTGTTTTTGTGGTTTTTTTTCTGGAATACATTGAGAAAGCGAAAAAAGAAGAAGACGCAGCAATAATAAGACGAGAGGTACAGTGATATGGATTCCCCAATGGAGAGAAAACAACTACTGCCAAAGATTGTTTCCCTGGCGGAAGAAGCTGGGCAGGCAATTATGACCATTTATAATCGAGAGGATCTTGGCATTACCTATAAAGACGATGCCTCGCCGCTTACCGAGGCAGACCTGGCTGCTCACAATTTGATTCTTTCCGGACTTTCAAAATTAACGCCCGATTGGCCTGCGCTGTCAGAAGAATCACAAAGCGTTTCCTATGATATTCGAAAGGATTGGAATCGCTATTGGTTGATTGATCCACTGGACGGCACCAAAGAATTTGTCAAACGCAGCAAAGAATTTACCGTCAATATTGCCCTGATTGAAAATGGGGTACCGGTCATGGGAGTTGTTTATGCCCCTGCCTTAGACCATTGTTATTACGCATCGCAGGGAGAAGGGGCTTTCAAAAAAGAGGGCAATCATACAGCCTATGCCATCTCTGCGAAGCCTCAGGGTCATCAGGCGATGCAAATTGCGGTGAGTCGATCTCATATCGGCCAAACAACGATGGACTTTCTTGAAAAAATCGGAACCCATGAATTGCTTCGCATGGGCAGTTCCCTGAAACTATGTCTGGTGGCCGAAGGTGTGGCAGATTTATATCCCCGTCTGGGTCGAACGATGGAATGGGATATTGCTGCGGCGCAAAGCGTTGTTGTGGAAGCCGGAGGGAGCGTCACCGACCCGCAAGGCCAGGCCCTGCAATACAATAAAGCCGATCTAGCCAATCCGAATTTTTTTGTTCGTGGCAATCCGCCGGTCTCTTTGCCTGCGGATGTCAGTCTTCTGGAAAAAAGATAGATCGTTTGAATGCTGAACCAGAAGCTCGGACTCCTGCTTTCAAGCCCGCCTGAGCATCAAAACCGACAAACAGCGCTTTCTCTTGTGGAGGCTGCTCTTAAACAAAATGTCACACCCTACCTCTATCTCATTGACGATGGGGTGAAAAATGTCGATTTTTTTGCAGACTTCAATTTCTCACAACAAGGTCTCAAGCTTTTTGCTTGTGCCTATGGGGCACAACGCTATGGCATTGCTGTGAGTGACAGGGCGGTTTTCTGCGGTTTGGTTGTGCTTTCCGACCTCATCAAGGCTTGTGACCGTTTTATTGTGTTGAATTGAAATGTCCAAAAAATTGATGGTGATTTTGAGCAGCGATCCCCGAAGGAGTCATCGTGCCTGTGAGGGCATCCGTATTGCGCTAGGGCTTGTATCGGGAGGGCATGAAGTGACTTTAGTCTTCAGCGAACAGTCCTATCTGCTCTTGAGCGAAGCGGGCGATGAGATGATTGATGGTGAACGCGCAGTTCAGTTTTTGGATGTGCTTAAGACCTTTATCCCGCTCTTTTTGATTGATCAGGAAGAAGGCGACAATATCGACCTTGCAGACTTTGATTACGAATGTGGTTTTGTTTCAAAGGCAGTGCTTGCATCAAAAATTGGCGATGCGGATTGTTTGTTTCGTTTTTAGGAGCGGAGCGCTTCTTTAAGCCGGGTTGAAAGCCAGTGTGCCGATGTACGTAACATAAATGAGAAGCAGCATAATGCCTTCCCAGCGTTTGAGCGTAAAACCTGAGCGGAGGAAGGGAAATAATAAGAGCGTCATGAATACCATGACCGGCAAATCCCTTGTCAACACTTCGTCGGAAACAGGGATTGAACGAATCGCCGTTGCACTGCCTAAGACGGCGAGCGTATTAAAAATATTGCTGCCCAATACATTGCCAATCGCAATATCCCCGTGATTCCGCCAGACCGCGACAATAGAGGTCACAATTTCTGGCAGGGATGTGCCAATGGCGACGACTGTTAAGCCGATCACCAAATCCGAAACCCCCAGGGCACGGGCGATGCCGGATGCACCGTCCACCAGGACATGTCCTCCTCCCGCCAAAGCCGCAAATCCCGCGACAATTTTTATAAAATCGAGCAGAGGATTCTCTTTTTCTCCCTCTTTTAGCGCATATTCATTCTCAATGTCGGGTCGTTCTTTGAGTGCCAAATGGACGAGCACGCTGATATAGGCTGCCAATGCGGCAAGTAAAATGAAACCAAACCAGTTCGGAAAGGTGCCGCCGCCCAGCAGCGCAAATAAATAAACGAAGAGGCTAATCGCGATTAAGAAAGGAACTTCCAGGCGAATGAGTCGAATCTGAACGGCAAGCGGACGAATCAAGGCCGCAAAGCCTAAAGCCAGACCGATGTTGCCGATATTGCTGCCGACCACATTGCCAATGGCGAGATCCCCGCGACCGGAGAAAGACGCGGAGAGGCTGACCGCCATTTCCGGGGCCGAAGTCCCCAGGGCAACGATGGTCAAACCGACGACCATCGGTTGAATGCCGAATCGTGTGGCAATGTGTGCAGCACCCGATACCATGGCTTCCGCTCCGAAAGTCAGGAGCAAAAACCCACCGAGTATGTATAGGATATCAAGTAGCACTTAAGGGAGGAAGGCCATCATTTGTGTGCAATGATTTGTGAAAATTCTGCTTCAATCGTTGTGATGATGCCGATGCCGTAGGCTTCATTAGGCGGATCTGCGTCGTGCAGACGCCGATAATCTGCAAGCACGTTGAGCGTTTGTGTGACCCATGCTCCCTTTTCCCCCTGTCCTGATTGCAGCACAATCGTTGTCGGGCGAAACATGCCGCCAGAGCTTTCGGAACCGACGGCCTTGATGCTGCTCCAGGCATATTTTGTGATAATCGGGATACCGAGAATATCGGTTCCCAGGGCAACATAAAGGGTTGCATTTCGCTCTTTTTCGGGATCATCGGGCACATCAATCATCCGCC
>CAZRYI010000187.1:0-4627 GCA_964604255.1 uncultured Nitrospirota bacterium | reverse complement strand
CAACATTGACATGCCCGTCCCCCCATCTCTACAATCCGCCCCATGTTTACGACCGTGCAATGGAAAGAGGATGCTGTTCGTCTGATTGACCAACGACTGCTTCCGGGAAAAGTCACTTATCTCAACTGTCACACCGTCGAAGAAGTGGCTCAGGCCATTGAATCACTTGCGGTGCGGGGTGCGCCTGCCATTGGCATTACGGCTGCTTATGGTGTTGCTCTTGCTGCGCAACAGATTTCGGCGAGTTCCTTCGATCAATTCTATTTAGATTTGTTGCCAAGTTGTGAACGACTTGCTGCAACAAGACCCACTGCGGTGAACCTCTTCTGGGCGATTCAGCGGATGAAAACAAGCGCTCAGGCACAGGCCCATCTTGCCATCCCGGTACTCAAGAAACATTTGCTTGCCGAGGCCGACGCGATTCTTTCCGAAGACATTGCAATGAATCACGCCATTGGCAAATGGGGTGCCGACTTGATTCAGCCCAATTGGACCATCCTCACCCACTGCAACGCCGGGGCACTGGCAACCGGCGGTTATGGCACTGCGTTGGGGGTGATTCGCAGTGCTTGGGAAATCCATAAAAATATCGCAGTCTACGCAGATGAAACCCGCCCCATCCTGCAAGGGGCGCGTCTGACCGCCTGGGAATTGATGGCAGATGGCATTCCGGTCACACTCATTACCGACAACATGGCCGCGCATTTCATGCAAAAAGGGACAATCAACTGTTGCGTCGTAGGGTCGGATCGTATTGCAGCCAATGGCGATGTTGCTAATAAAATCGGCACCTACGGCTTGGCCCTGCTTGCCAAAGCCCACGATATTCCGTTTTATGTGGCTGCACCCAGCTCAACAGTCGATATTGAAATCGCTTCTGGCGCAGAAATCCCGATTGAAGAAAGAGACCCTCGTGAAGTCAGTCATCTCGCAGGGGTAGCGATCGCCCCCTTAGGGGTAGCGGTTGCAAATCCCGCATTTGATGTCACCCCTGCCAAATACATCACGCGCATCATCACAGAAAAGGGTTGTTTCAAACCGAGTGAAATCGGTGCAACAATCGACCGAAACCCCATTGAAAAGACCCTTTAACAAAGCGCAAATCCCTTCCGATCAATTGACAATCTGCCGAATGCTCAGATAATATAGCCCACTTTTTATTACGGAGCCTCAGCATGTCTACAAAAGAAAAAGACCTTAAATCCATCCTGGGCAAGTTAAAATATCGCGACGATGCCCAGGTCATGAAACAGCTTGTTGATAACACCATCCAGGTTAAACTGCGCATGGGCCAGATCAAACGAAAACTGGTGATTATGAGTGGCAAGGGTGGCGTGGGAAAAAGCATGAGCACCGCCAATCTCGCAGTTGCTTTTGCTCGCCAAGGTTACAAAGTCGGTGTGCTCGACGTTGATCTCAACGGTCCCTGCATTCCCAAAATGTACGGCATGAAGGGCCGCTTTGAAATCACGCCTGATGGTGCAATTCCCCCCGTCGGCCCTTACGGCATGAAGGTCGCTTCAATGGACTTCTTCCTAAAGGGAGAAGATTCTGCTGTGCGATGGAAGGGTTCTATGGAGCTTTCTCCCGTGTGGCTCGGCCTGATGGAAATGAATGTGATTCGGGAATTTTTGGCCGATATTATCTGGGGCGAACTCGACTATCTGCTGATTGACCTGCCCCCCGGTGCTGCTGCGGACAAACCCCCTGTGATCTCTGGTTTTATTCCCGAACTTGACGGAGCAGTCGTGATTGCCACGCCCTCCCAAGTGACTCAGACCGTCGTTAGAAAATCCATCCATTACGCACGAGATGTCGGGCTGCCCATGCTGGGCCTCATCGAAAACATGAGCGGCGGCATTTGTCCTGAATGCAGTACGACCGTGCCGTTTTTTGAAGGCGGATGTGAAGACCTTTGTGCTGAGCTGGATCTGCCGCTTCTGGCAAAAATCCCTTTCGATACCCACTTATCAAGGGCCTGCGATACCGGGACACCTCTGCCGGAAGAGCATCCCGTTTCCTTAAATTTTACCTCTGTGGCCTTATATATCCAGAAATTCCTTGAATCAAAAACAACCCTCGTTTAGGAGAAAATTATGAAATTTGTTTGCATGAAGTGTGAAAGTTTTATGTCATTTGAAAAAGTGGAAACTCCCGCCGAACAGTCCCTGGGTGTGATGTTTGCCTGCCCGACCTGTGAAGCAAAAGTGGCGATGGTTACCAATCCCGGAGAAACGGCCATGGTGCAAGCCCTGGGTGTGAAACTTGGCGGCAAAACCGAAGCGGCGACTCCGATGGCATTAACCCGCGAAAGTCTGAAAGAAACGCCTGAAACGATTGAAAGTACCTCCGCTTCGGCACAACAGGCGATGTTAAAAACCGAAACAGAAAAATCGGAAGCTGAAGGCGAAGGGGCCTGTCCTTTTTCAAGCATGATGGCCCAAATGGGCGGTAGCGGTATGCCCGCCGGAATGCCGGGAATGCCAAGTGGTATGCCAGCAGGTATGCCTGAAATGCCAAAAGCCGATTCTGGCTGCCCCGTGTCAATGCCCGGTGCCTCGGCGGCAGCACCTTCAACACTGAGCTGGTCTCCTGAAGCCGAGGAGCGTGTTGAAAAGATTCCGACCTTCATGCGTCCGATGATTAAGATGGGTGTTGAAAGTTATGCCCGTAAACATAATATCGCGGTCATCACACCCGAAGTCATGGAAGAGTCCAAAAATGACAAAGGGGATCTCGCTTGGACCAAAGAAGCCGAAAGCCGTTTGGACAATATTCCCGCCTTTGTACGACCCATGGCCAAAAAGGAAATCGAACGCATGGCCAAAGAACGCGGCGAAAATGAAATTTCCGCCGAGCTTCTGGAAGAAGCCAAAGGGAAATTCATGGGCATGGGATATTAAGAAGTTCAGTTCATGCTTACAAAAAACTGTTGGCCGAAAACCCTCAACTGGCAATTGAACGCTTTTAAATAATGAACGCACAAACTTACATCAAGAGCCTTGAAGACGAAATCCTGCACCATGAGGCCGTTCATCACCCTTTTTTAAAGCGTTTTGCATCAGAGCCTTTAAGCCTGGAACAAATTCAGACTTTTGGTTTGCAGCATTATCAGTTGGTTCGCATTTTCGTCAACTACATGACGAACCTCTTGCCACTGATCCCGGATAAAGATGCGGCCAATCTGTTCAGAACCGTTTTTGATGACGAGTTTGGTCAGCACACCATTTTCAGGAGCCACCCGGCCCTTTATCGCAATTTTTTAAAAGGGCTGGGGCTGCCTGAAGAGGCCTGGGGTCGCGTCGCCTTTCTGCCGGAAACAACACAATATATTGAAGCCCACAAAAAATTAACCCGGGATGAAGGTTTCCTCATCGGTTTGGGCGCAGTTGGCCCCGCCCACGAATTTGCCATTCCGACGATGTTTGAATACCTGCTCAAAGGCTTTAAAAACAACACCGACTTAAGCGAAGAAGATGTCGAATATTTTGCCTTTCACATTGTGCAGGACAAAGAACACGCAGTTGTTTTTAACCAGTTGATCGTGCGTCATGTCGCAACACCCGAAACACAACAATTGCTTCGCGAAGGGGCAATGCGTTGTCTGGCGCACAGAAAAACTTTCTGGGACGGTTTGTACCGGGCCGTTTTTGGCGAGTCCGTTTAAGCACCCCACTCCAGTACTCATTACCCACCAAGCCCCTTGGATTTAAGATGTCGGTGACTCTGCAAGATATTCGCAATGCCGCCGCTCTGCTCTCTGGCAATATCGTTCAGACTCCCTGCTTGCCATCCGCCACACTGTCCCAAATCAGCAACGCCGTCGTTTATCTCAAGTTTGAAAATCAGCAATTTACGGCGTCTTTTAAAGACCGTGGTGCCTGGGTCAAGCTGCTCAGTCTGAATGAAAAGCAGAAGCAGCAGGGTGTGATTGCCATGTCTGCCGGAAACCACGCGCAGGCGGTTGCCCACCACGCAGCAGGACTTGGCATTACGGCCACAATTGTCATGCCGAACCACACGCCCAATATAAAGGTTGCACGAACCCGAGATTTTGGGGCCGAGGTCATTCTGCAGGGAGATGAGCTGGATGCCGCTTTCCATTTTGCTCAAACACTCGCTCAAGAACGCGGCCTCCACTTCATTCATCCCTATGACGATGTTCAGATCATCGCAGGCCAGGGAACGATTGCGATCGAAATGTTAAAGGCCCAAGCGGACTTAGATGTATTGCTCGTGCCTGTGGGTGGGGGTGGTTTGATTTCAGGTATTGCCATTGCCGCCAAAGCCATACGACCGAATATTCAGATTATTGGTGTGCAGACCCGGCGCTTTCCGGCGGTACAACAGGCGCTTGCAGGCAGGAAAATTGATTGCGAGGCTATCACCATCGCCGACGGCATTGGTGTGAAAATGCCAGGGGAATTGACCCTGCCCATCATTCGCAAGTTTGTTGATCAGATATTACTTGTATCCGAACGCGAAATTGAAGCTGCTGTCCTGCTCTTGCTGGAAATCGAAAAGACCGTGGTTGAGGGCGCAGGGGCCGTCGGGCTTGCGGCTTTGCTCAAACATCCTGAGCAGTTCAAGGGAAAAAAGGTGGGCTTGATTCTTTCTGGGGGCAATA
>CAZRYI010000186.1:0-4667 GCA_964604255.1 uncultured Nitrospirota bacterium | reverse complement strand
GTTTTCACAAAAAAATACTGTGAAAACATATACTTAACGCGACTTCGTGTCGCGAATAACGGCTGAACTCAGCCGCCGCCAGGAAAGCGGTGCAGCCCGCTGCTTAACCCTTTGTAATAACTAAAAAGTAACGAAATTTGACCGAGCTTCTTGCGGTCGGCTGCAGTGATTTGATATGTGCTCTTCAATCTTTATATTCTCGGAATGTGCGTACTAATTGCTCCAAAGAGGAAGGATTATATTTTTTGAAATTCTCTTCATCCACAAAGACAAAATTAAACGTCTTTGTTTTCTGTGCCTGGTTAATATCTTCGCACCACATTTTGAGGCGTTTCATTTTTAGCGGTACGTCCAGGTCTTCTTGGCCCTTGGTTTCAATAATGAAATATTCCGTGTCACTCTTTTTGACGATAAAGTCAGGGTAGTAATTGGAAATTTCCCCCTTTGCATTGACGTAATCAATCCGGAAATTGACCGCCATATAGTTTTTTACGTATGACACAACATCATCACAGCCTTCAAGAAACTGAGCAAATTCCAACTCAAGCCGACTGTCGCCGATTATTTTATTAAAAACGCTCTTGCCCGGTACAATATAGCCCTGCTCCTTAACCACAAAAGGTCTGGTCTTACGGATTTTTATATAATCCTTTATCTCCGCGTTACCTTTGTCCTGAACAGTAAGCTCGTTGATCTTCTTTTTGAAAGTTTCAATAACTGTTCGGGTCGCCTCAAGCTCTGAAAGGTTTCGTAAGGTATTCAAATCATCTATTTCGATTCGCTCTCCAAATAAATATTCTTGAATAAACTCTTTCACTCTGCCATACAGCACGTCGTAACCGCTGATCAGCCTGAGGTCTTTCATGATGATTTTGGCGAAATAACCGACCACGCTCCGATAGTCGGATACTGTCCCGGAATCCAGCACAGTGGTATGGCTCACTTCTCCGGTGGTAATGTCCTTAAAAACAATTTCCCGTTTTTCCTCCTCGGTAAACTGCCTGTATTCAATCTTTTTGTTGTCGAACCTTTCAGGATGCAGGTCGTCAAGATTTTTGTAATTCCTGAAAGTCCTCGGCGTCAGTATTGGTACTTCTATATCAAGATTATCAAGGTCTTTGCTGGTGTTCTCATTGTCAACTTCAACAATGATCGGCGTTTTGGGTTTGGTTCCTTCCCCCATAGCCTTGCGCTCAAGCTCAACGCCTTCACTCTGAATGGATTCGACAAAATCCATAAAGGCGTCAGTGCCGACCACACTGACATACTCCTCAGCCTCACTGCCCGGATACATCCGGCGCAGGCCACGGCCAAGGGTCTGTTCCGGCAGGATATTGCTCCTGGCGGAATAGGCCCTTAACCCGACAATAGTAGTTACATTTTTTACATCCCAGCCTTCTTTCAACATCAAGACAGATACAATTGCCTTGTACGGGGAGTCCCAAGCGTCAAGCTCATTGGACTGTTTCCGCAGACGTTCCAGCTCTTCCTTTGCCTTGCCGCCGGCAGCCTCTGAAATCTCACCGTTTCTCTTGGTATGAATGACAAGAACAGAATCTTTTAATTCAGGGAAATTGCCTTCCAGAAATTCCGCCACCTCATCACAGTTTTTCGTGTCATCGGTCATCACAAAGAGAATGGCTTTCTTGGCCAGCTTTTTATGTTCCGCGTACGTCTTACGCCATTCCTCAACCCCGAGATTAAGATAGTCGGTATATTTTTCAGTAAATATGGAGCTTTGCCGCTCGGAGAGTTTTGCCCGACTGGCGGAATCCGGCAGCACGGGGTGTTTCACCACATTCTGGGTGATAGCTTCCACCAGGGGATAATCGGAAATAGTCTGAACAAAGATGGCACCGTTATTGTGTTTGGGAGTGGCGGTTACATCCAACTGCAGGGAAAGAAAATGGTCCTTCTGTTTCAAGCGGTTGTGGATGTCCTGAATGGATTTGAACCAGGCCAGCCGGTTGTCATGGATATGATGGGCCTCGTCATTCAACACCACCAGTTCATCAATTTCCCGGACGATATTGCCCAGATCAACTTTTGAATCGGTGGTATGTCCTGTGGGGCGTTTACCAAGGAAATAATCCATCAGATCGTCATCATCGAAACTCGGCTCCACATCATTACTGGCGTAAACCCGGTGGATATTGGTCAGAAAAATATTACCGGTCTTGCGGGTAATGTTCACATCATCCTGAATATGAAGGGTAAGCTGAAAATCATCCCGCCAGTTCCGGCCATCGTAACCGTTATCAGGCAGCACCGGGTCTTCAAAAAAAATCCGCAGGCCGTCAAAATCGGCACGGATTCGGTCAAGAACAATGATATTGGGGGTAATCACCAGAAAGTTGCGGGCAAGCTCGGAATCAGGTTCGTAGAGCTTATGAAAATAGCACCAGGCCAGAACCAGGCTCATAACCTTGGTTTTGCCGCTGCCGGTGGCCATCTTGATAACGAACCGCCGCCACTCCTCGTCAAACATGCCTGCCGAAACCGCGCCTGAAGAATCAAAACGCAAAAGGTCGTACTTATCCTTAACCCTGGCCGCGTCATAAAGGTAGATGACCGTTTCAACCGCCTCCCGCTGGGCATAATAGTATTGAAATGGCTGGGTTGTGCCATCTGCCCTGGGGAGCAAATGTTCCTTTTTAAACCACCAGTTGAGAAGGGAAATGCTGGTATCGCTCGCCCCTTCATAACCGGCCTGCCGCCACGCCTCGACCTTTTTCCTCAATTCGTGGACCAGGGGCGGCAGAAGTTTTTCATAGCTCGATTCCCGCAAAATCTCATCAGCCGGAAACCAGCGGACATCAGGATTTAAAATAACATGCGGAGATGATGGAAAATCCGGATGGATGGCCATTACTTCCCTCCTTCCAGTTTCTTGATACTGTGGTCTTCGGTAAGAATTTTCATCTGCTGGATGGCGATGGCGTTCAGTTTCAGCAGCCGGTCTTTCTGGATCATGCCTTCGTTAATGAAAAGGGCATTAAAGTTTTCCAGATTGGAGAGACAGACCAGTTGCGAGACATTGGCATAATCTCTGATATTGCCTTTCCGGCCATGATTGTTCTCACGCCATTGTTTGGCAGTCATGCCGAAAAGGGCGATATTCAGGACATCGGCTTCACTGGCGTAAATATTGTTGATCTGTGCCTTTGATACTTGCCGGGGGATCAGATTTTCCTTGATGGCGTCGGTATGAATGCGATAGTTGATTCTAGCCAGATTGCGCTTAATGTCCCAGCCCAGTTGGGCCTGTTCAATCTCTTTGAGTCGTTGGAATTCCTTAATAAGATAAATTTTAAATTCAGCGCTGATCCACATGCCGAATTCAAAGGCAAGGTCTTTGTGGGCGTAAGTCCCTCCATATCGGCCTGCTTTGGCCGTTAGACCTATGGCATTGGTTTTGGCAACCCACTCCTTAACGCTGATTTTGTAGCTGTTCAATCCGGCCTGATTTCTAATTGTGGCATATTCGCCATAATTAAAATCAGGATTATGAATACGTTCCCATATCCCCAGAAATTCAACCGTATTTCTATTTCTAAGCCAGTCTGAAATGAAAAAGTCGCCATCCTTTGCTTTAAGCATATCTGTTAGAGAGATGTAATCTTCATTATTAATGGAGATAATGGTAATTTCACTCCCCTGAACTTCTATCTTCTTGCTTTTCTTGCTCATACAGTCACCCCGACAATCTTCATGGTATCGTTGCCGAAGATATCCACCACCTTTACCGCCACCTTGTAACGGCCTTTAGGACATTCATGGAACGGGGTTTTCAGTTCCAGGCTGCGGTCTTTTTTGGTGCGAAAGGACTGCCATTCGTTTTCAAAGATAAAGTCACCGGTCCAGTGCTCTTCCAGCTCGCCGGTTTCTTCGTTCTTGACAGCGATAATCTCCCGCTTGGACTCAAAATCAAAGTCAACCGACCAGTAGTCGATCCAGTCGGTCCAGTGTCCGGTCAGCACCTCGCGGGTGACAATGCCCGTTTTGTCCTTGATCACCTTGACGATCCGGCCCTGTTCCACCACGATCTTGTTCTTGCCGTTTTTAAGGGTTGCGGCTACATGATCGATGGAATCCTGGGAGTAGAAAACGGAAAAATCGGTCAGTTCAATGGCAATGGAGTTTTTCTTTACATGGGGTTTGACCTCGATGTAGGAAACATCGTGGAATACAACCTGGTTCTTTTCCACCGCCCGTTTGTCGAACACGTCGCGGGGGATATACTTCATGGCCAGGTCAATGCCCTTGGCCTTTGCCTCTTCCTGGATATTGGGAAACAGTCCCATCTCAAATTCAAAGGCCAGCACATCCACCCTGGAAATCCGTTTCTGGCGGCATTCCAGAATGATCTCCTCCACAAAGAGCCGGGTCACCGGCAGGTTCACCGGGCCAAGGGCCACCATGCGCCCGGCTTTTTTGCCGTGAAAACATTTGAAGTTGTCAATGGCTTCGGCCCGATAGGCGTACAGAATTAATTCAAGGAAATGTTTTTCCTTTGCTTCAAGCTGCTGTTGTTTTTCCTCTTCCCGTAAGTTGGTGTTGACCCCGATATAATGCTGCCGCTCGTATTTACCGAGGTTGAGGATTTCAAAGGCCCGCCAATCCTTCTTGTCTTTTTTGAGTTGGCGCTGGACGCCGATCAGACGTTT
>CAZRYI010000185.1:0-4686 GCA_964604255.1 uncultured Nitrospirota bacterium | reverse complement strand
AGAGCGCAACAGGACAATGTTCATTATTGCAAAACCGCTTTTATTTTCAATGCTGTTCATCATGATGATGGGTTTTGGTGGCTGTCGCGGCCTCACGCACAATCGGGCCGAAACCCAAGTAGATCACGCCGACCCTTCACTTAAAACACGCAACTATGCACTACAAACTGACGTGCTTTTTGCCACCGTGCTGGAAGCCATCAAAACACTTCCCCGCTGGCAAGTTGTTTCACAAGACCTGAAAAAGGGCGAAATTATAGCAACGCGGACTTCCCGGCTCTTTCGTTTTGTGGATGATGTGCAGATTCAAGTCTTAGAAAAAACGGAGCGTGAGATTGCCATTGATCTGCGTTCGGCTTCGCGCGTCGGCAAGGGCGATTTTGGTCAGAATGCCCGGAACATCCGGGACTTTTTGACTGCACTTGATCAAAAACTCGCCCTGCTGAATCGCGACCCCTGATTGTCCCCGCTTTCCTCATTTGTTAAGCTGTCACATCTTTGAACCGCGTTTAATCGCCACAGCTAAAAAATCTAAGTGGCAAAATCCCCCTTTTTTAAGGGGGAAGTGTAATGAAAGGTTTATTCCATGATTATCATTACCGGCGGTGCCGGATTTATTGGCAGTAATATTATTAAAGGACTGAATCAGATCGGTCGTCGCGATCTTTTGGTGGTAGACAATCTAAAAAACGGCCATAAGTTCAGGAATCTCGTTGATCTCGATTTCCTTGATTTTATCGACAAAACAGATTTTTTGACCCGCATTCAATCCAATGAAGATTTCGCGGAATCTATTGAAGCCATCTTTCATGAAGGCGCTTGTTCTGCCACGACAGAATGGGATGGCCGCTACATGCTGCAAAACAACTACGACTATTCAAAAACCCTGCTGCAATATGCCATGAGCAGGGCAATCCCTTTTATCTATGCCTCCTCGGCTGCAACCTACGGCGGGGGATTAACTTTTGTTGAGGCACGAAAAAATGAAAGTCCTTTGAATGTCTACGGTTACTCCAAATTTCTCTTCGATCAGCATGTGCGACGCTTATTGCCAGATGCAAAGAGTCAAATCACAGGCTTCCGCTATTTCAATGTCTATGGACCCAGGGAGGCACATAAAGGCAGCATGGCAAGTGTCGCTTTCCACTTTAATGGGCAAGTGCATGAAAACGCTGAAATCAAACTATTTGAGGGCAGTGGTGGTTATGGCAATGGGGAGCAACGGCGAGATTTTATTTATGTTGATGACGTGGTGAATGCCAACCTGTGGTTTTTGGCTCACCCTGAAGCCTCCGGCATCTTCAATTTAGGAACAGGGCGCAGCCAAACCTTTAATGATGTCGCAAAAGCCGTCATTGCCTGGCACGGTCGCGGAGAAATTCAATACATCCGCTTTCCAGACAAACTGCGCGGTGCCTATCAGAGTTTTACAGAGGCCAACATCAGCGCACTGCGCAAAATCGGTTACGATCTCCCCTTCAAGACGGTTGAAGAAGGGGTGAGGCTTTATCTGGATTGGCTGAATGGTCGATCAAATTGATGAAGATTGAAAACGGAGAAAATGCCTAAGCTACGCTCAAAACAAGTGCTTTGAGCGCAGCCGATGCAATTGAGGTGCTATTTAACAAAAATAGTGATTTGCTCTGAGAGAACCGGTGGTTTGTGCGGGATGTGACGATGGTTCCCCAGAATGAGCTGTAAAGTATGTTTGCCTTTTGAAAGTTCAATCGTTGTTTCCGTTTGGCCGCCACCAAAGTGCTTGACGCCCTTCCCCATGGCTTTATCCAATGCAGGTACTTTGCCATCAATAATAAGATGGTGATGCCCTGTTGATTTTTTATCCAGGCCCGCCGGGGCGACACCCATCCCTTGTAAACCAAACTTAATCGTGAGCATTGTCCCCACCGATTCACCGTTGGCAGGCGAAATAATGTAGACCCTGGCTCCAGCGGGGGAGGGGGATTGTTCGCTTGCCTGTGCGAGAGAAACAAAGGGAAGCAATGTAACCAAGAACGCGCTCAATAAATACTTCATGTTATTTCTCCTTATCCTGATTGAATTTGTATCATCCCGATATTTGCTCTGATGATTTGCTTACTTCCCTTAGCGGTAGTTTGTAAACTGAAGATCAATACCAAAATCCTTTGATTTGAGCAATTGCATAATATCCTGAAGAATATCCCGACTTTTGCTCGTGACGCGAAGTTGATCTCCCTGGATTTGAGGCGAGGCTTTCAGCTTGCTGTCCCGGATAACTTTGCTGATTTCTCTGGCTTTGTCGACCGCAATGCCCTGTTGCAAGATAATTTTTTGCCGCGCCGTGCCACCCAGGGCCTTTTCAATCTTTTGGTAGTCGAGTGCTTTAAGCGAAATGCCTCTCTTAATCAGCTTCGATTGCAGGATATCGTTGACTGCCGTGAGTTTGTATTCATCGGCGGAAGAGATAATCAACTCTTTGTCATCTTCAAGTTTGATCTCGCTCTTTGAGCCTTTCAGGTCATATCGTTGGCGCAACTCCTTCGCTGCGGTTTCGATGGCATTTTTGACCTCTTGAATTTCGACATTGGACACAACATCAAACGAACAACTGGACGCCATTTTTATTCCTTTCCATTACAACTTCCCCCTTAAAAAAGGGGGATTGAGGGGGATTTCATCCATTAAATTACTTCTAAGATTCTTCTTCAAACAGTTTTGTAAATTCTGCATACCCTTCGTCTGCCAAGACCTTTTTTGAAACAAAACGTAATGAGGCCGAATTGATGCAATAGCGCTGTCCGGTCGGCAGGGGGCCGTCGTCAAAAAGGTGGCCGAGGTGGGCATCCCCCGCCTTGCTTCGCACTTCTGTGCGAACCATCAAATGGGACGCGTCTTTTTTTTCAAGGACAATATCGGCTGCGATGGTTTTTGTAAAGCTGGGCCATCCACTTTTGGAATCATATTTGTCCAGAGAGCTGAAAAGCGCCTCACCTGAAACAATATCAACATAAATCCCTTCTGCCTTGTTGTCCCAGTAGGCATTGCTAAAAGCCGGTTCCGTCCCGTTTTCCTGAGTGACCTTGTATTGAAGGGGTGTGAGCCGTTCTTTTAAAGCCGATGCCGATTTTGCATTGTCATCCTTTTTTTCACTCTGCCAAATATCCTTCAAATACTGATCCCGTCCGGAACCTGCCCGGTAGCCTTGATATTGTGTGGGACACTTTTTGGAAAACTGCTGGTGATAGTCTTCTGCCGGGTAGAAGGTCTTGGCTGGCAGAATCTCCGTCACGATGTGCTTGTCATAAGGTCCGCTTTGATCCAGTTTTTCTTTGGAAGCCGTGGCGAGTTGTTTTTGTGTCTCATCATGAAAAAAGATCGCGCTGCGATACTGGGCACCGCGATCCGCAAAAGAACCGCCGCCATCCGTGGGATCAACTTGATGCCAGAATACATCCAGCAAGGTTTCGTAAGTGATTTGTTCGGGATCGTATTGCATCGCAATGGCTTCGAGATGTCCCGTTTGCCCGGAACACACAGCTTCATAGCTCGGATCAATTTCATCTCCGCCCGTATAACCTGAAATCACGCCAACAACACCATTGAGTTTTTCAAAAGGCGCTTCCATACACCAGAAACAGCCTCCCGCAAAGGTCGCGATTTTTATCCCCGGTTTTTCCGCATCCATAGCTGTTTTCTCCATTCCCTTAAGGATTTTATTCAACGTCATCACAATTGATGCTGTCAAGGATATAACGGTGGGCGGGAAGTTTTTGCCGGTGTGCATCGGCAAAAATGATCATCTTAGCGCTCAAACAGCTACCTAAGGTGATTTATTGGGGAGTTTGTCTTGGTATGGGATTTGCTGTTTACCGGGACAAGGTCTCATTCATCACGGAGCTTCAACATGGAATTGACTTACCCAGTTTTGTCAGGTGCCATCGCACAGGAAAAAAATATGGCGCTGATTACCAACAATCTCGCCAATGTTGGCACCACTGGATTTAAAAAAGATCTTGCCGTTTTCAAAGGCATTCTGGGTGCGCAAATTGGCGTACCCGCTGCAAGTGAAGGCCCACCCGCAACATTCGGCATCTTAAGTCATACCGTGACTGATTTTTCTCCCGGTGCCATTAAAATCACCAGAGAGCCACTTGATTTAGCCATTGAAGGGGAAGGCTTTTTTGCCATTGCAACACCTCAGGGCACCCGCTATACACGCAACGGCAATTTCACCCTCAATGCAGATGGTTTGCTGAGTCTGGGTGAATTTCCATTAGAAGGCAGCGGCGGCCCCATCACCCTGCCTCCTGGGGAGATTGTCATTGATCCGAAGGGGAAAATATCGGTTAAAGGGGTTGAAGCAGGTGCACAACCCATCGAAATTGACATCATTCCAATTTACACCTTTTCTAACCCGGCTGACCTTAAAAAGGTGGGAGGGAGCCTTTTTGAGTCTGCTGGCGCGGGAGCAATCCTGTCTGTTGATGCCCGGCTTCGACAGGGCTCACTGGAAACATCCAATGTGAACCCGGTTGAAGAGATGGTGGCGATGATTAAGGTGATGCGTCTTTACGAGTCCTCACAAAAGGCCATTCAAACGGCAGACGACATTGCAGGCAAATTAGCAAATGAACTGGGTCGATTGGCATAGTTAGCGCGTTGCCCCCCCTTAATCCCCCCCGTTAAAACAGGGGGGAGATAAAATTC
>CAZRYI010000184.1:0-4699 GCA_964604255.1 uncultured Nitrospirota bacterium | reverse complement strand
TTGCTTTCGACTTCGATGCGTCCACGATGTTTTTTGATGATGTTGTAGGACACGGAAAGTCCTAGTCCTGTGCCGACACCCACGGGTTTTGTTGTAAAAAAAGGCTCGAAAATTCGCTTAATCTTTTCTTCAGGAATTCCTTTGCCCGTATCGGCAACTTCAACCCAGACCGCATCGCCCTGAACACCCGTACTCAGTGTGATCACCCCCTGCTTTTCAATCGCATGGGCCGCATTGACTAGCAGATTCATAAAAACCTGATTGATCTGCGATGCGATGCACTTAACCTGTGGCAGCTCTCCGTAATTTTTTTCAACTGTTGCTTTGTATTTTATTTCATTGTTCACAATGTTCAAAGTGCTTTCCAGGCCCTGATGCAAGTCCGCCTCCCGCATCTCGGTATCGTCAATATGAGAAAAATCCTTTAAATCTTTCACAATCTTCCTGACACGGTTGATGCCTTCCTGACTCTCTTTCACCAGGCTTCGCACATCTTCTTTGATATATACCAGGTCAATCCGCTCCTGTACTGCTTTCACCAGTAATAGTAGATCAGGCAGATGTGTCTCAAGCACTGCTTCTGAAACCTGATAAAGCTCTATCAACTCAATAAAATCACTGAGGTAACGCTCTAAAGCGCCCATATTGGAATTGATATAACCAATCGGGTTGTTGATTTCATGGGCGACACCTGCCGCAAGTTGTCCAATCGCGGCCATTTTTTCATTCTGAAGCAATTGATCCCGTGCTTCTTTCAGTTCCTGAATCAGCGCGAGCTGTTCTTCTTTCTCCGCAAGCAAGCGTTCCTCCATCTCTTTTCGCTCTGTGATGTTTAGCAGAGAACCGAGTACCTCTAAAGGCTGTCCTGCCTTATCTCTCACCATTCTCATCGTATCGTGCATCCAAAGATAATGGCCCGATTTGTGGCGAAAGCGGTAATCATGGACTTGCTGCACACCGTTTGCGTACAGGGCAGGTAGCCGGGTGAGTAGGGGAGGTAGATCATCTGGATGTACCCGGTCGATCCAGAAATCGATATTTTCCAGCACCTCTGTCGCCTCATAACCCAGAATTTCAAACAAATTTTTGCTGACGTAGGTGATCTTGAAATCACCCGAGGGCACTGCGCTGTAGATAATCGCGGGACTATTATCAATTAGATATTGCAGGCGGGCACTGGCTTCGCTCAGACGCGTTTGGACCACTTTCCGTTCAGACTCCGCTTCTGAAAGGCGACTCAAATTCCTGAGGCAACGTGACACCGTTTCAGACGAAAGCATCACCTTGTTCAAATAGTCATCGGCGCCAGCCCAGAGCATTTTAACTGCAAGTTGATCGTCCCCCTGACTAATCAACATGACTATTGGTGTTTCGATGCCCGATGCACGTAATTCTCTGAGCAAGGTCAAACCATCGCCGTCCGAGAGTTGCTCATCCATAAAAATACGGTCGAAGTGTGTTTCTTTCAGGGCCTTCAATGCTTCAGCATGACCATTGCTTTCTCGAATCACCACCTGCATGTCACTCTTCAAAAGTGCCTGTTTCAGCTTGGGGCGAAGTACGACCGGATCGTCATCAATTAGCAAAATCTGAAGGGTCTGTGTCTCTAGTGAATCCATGATGCTTCCTCTAATAATAAAATAGCGCCTTTCTGTTCCCCGGGTTTACCGAGCAATTTCAGGCGCAGTCGAACGGCCTTGCCGTCGAGCAAAAATTTGTCCCGTTCTGAAATTTCGCCATGCGATTTTGGCTGTCCAAGGGGTTCCAAACGCAATTCCACTGCTTTTCGATGGGCTAATGTTTCAGTCGTGTTATTTTCGCCATCGGCACCCGCAGCGTTTAAGATCTCCCGGACGGCCTCTCCCATTCGAGGTGGCAATACCTCCTGGATATTTTGTCCTAAGCTGAGCTGTTTGAGAGAGGGATAAGTCTCTACAACCGCCTCGTTGACCAGGGCGATCATACCCGCTTCGCTCATGCCGATAATCGGAATTGGAAACTCCGCCAGCACCTGCTGAGAAAGCCGTAAGGAACGGGTTCTTTCTTCAACCCTTCGTTCCAGATCTTCGTTCAACACTTTGAGTTCAGTGTTCTGAATCTTGATTTTTTTCATCAGGGCGATATTTTCACGCACCAGATCAAACTGCTGTAAACACTGACGAATAGAAACCTTCAGCTCATCATCATTCCAGGGTTTGGTTAAAAAACGATAGACCTCACTTTTGTTGATGGCATCCAGAATGACACTGACATCGGCGTAACCTGAAAGGATGACACGGATCGTGTCGGGCGCAATCACTTTAATCTTCTGAATCAGCTCCACCCCGGTCATCTCCGGCATCCGGTAGTCTGAAATAACGAGATGGACCTTCTGCTTCTGAAGAATTTCCAGGGCCTCGGCCCCTCCGACGGCTGTTAAAAAGGTATAGCCTTCTTTTCGCAAGAGCCGTTTGAGCGCGCTTAAAATGTGGACTTCGTCATCAACACAAAGCACCGTATAATTGTCCATTATTTCGTCCCCTTCATTGGCAGACAAACCGTAAAGGTCGCTCCCTTTCCCGGCTCGCTTTGCACTTCAATGCTGCCCTTGTGCTTTTTGACGATGCCATAAGAAATGGAGAGTCCGAGCCCCGTGCCCTCGCCGACCGGCTTGGTGGTAAAAAAGGGATTAAAGAGTTTGTTCAGATGCTCTTTTGCAATCCCTTTTCCATTATCTGTAATCGTAATTTCGATGTGGGTCTGCTTGGCAGCCGTTTCGATGTGGATCTCTCCTCTGTTTTCGATGGCATGGGCCGCATTCACGATGAGGTTCATAAAAACCTGATTGAGCTGACCGGGGCAGCAATAGATGTGTGGCAGGAGGCCTAATTTAAGATGAACCTGGCATTTGTACTTGAGTTCGTTCCAGACCAGTTTGAGGGTCGATTCAAGCCCTTCATTGATATTGACTTCCTCAAATTCAGACTCGTCCAGGCGGGCAAAACTTTTTAAGCTTTGCACAATCTCAGCGACGCGATCTGTCCCTTCTTTTGATTCTCTCAAGAGATCATCGACATCCTTGATGAGTTCGTCGAGATCCTCCTCCGCTTTAATTTCCCTGATCAGCCTACGGATTGATTGCAACTCTTGCTCGGCTTTTTTTTCAACTGCCTGATCGAAGCAGGCATAGTGATGAAGCAGCTTTTTGAAAACAGTCATATATTCCGACATCGTCGTCAGGTTGCTTTTGACAAAACCAATGGGGTTATTGATTTCATGGGCGACACCGGCGGCAAGCTGGCCTAAGTTGGCCAACTTTTCAGACTGCATCAACTGCATCTGACTTTCTTCAAGCGCATGTTTTGTCTGTTCACGTTTTTTAATATCCTGAATCTTTTTTTCTGCAATCGCTAATCGTATTGCGACCACTTGTTCATTGTGCGGGTCAGAGATAAAATCATCGGCACCAGCATCTAATATTCCCGACAAATTGGGCTTCTCCTCAGTCCCTGAGACGATGAGAATGACACTTTCCCTGCCATGTGGCAGTGCCCTGATCCGACGGCAAAGTGTCAATGCATTTAAGGTCGGCATTTCCCAGTCAATACACACCAGCGGAAAATGTTCGTGTTGATACGCCTTCAGTGCATTTTCCGCATCAGCAAAACGACACAACTCATCGCCTTTGTTTGTCGTCAGCTTTTGAAGCACCGGCCAAATCTCCGAGTGTTTTTTAATGATGAGTATTTTCATCTATTATCTCTACCCACGTAGGGGCGACCCTTGTGGTCGCCCTGTGTATTTTTTGTAGCGACCCTGTTTATGGTGATCTTGTTCTTTATCCCTAGCCTGTTTTCTGCATCTGAAATGCGGGCGTCTTAAATGCGGGCGGCCACAAGGGCCGCCCCTACGGTCATGGTAATTCTACCTCCGATATCAAAAGTATGGGTCTTTTATGCCATCCCTGATAATTTCCTGACCTTTTCGAGTAGGACGCTGTTTTCAAATGGTTTGATGAGAATGTCGTCGGCACCGTGGGCTTTTGCCTGTTCCAGTTCCTCTTTCGGCATGGCGGAGATGACCAGGATTTTAAGGCCAGCCAGATAGTCCGCCTGACTGACAAAATCCAGGATATCGAATCCATTCATGCCCGGCATTTGCAGGTCAAGCGTCAAAACGGTCGGGCGGAATTTGACCAGCATCATGCCGGTACGAAGACCGTCCAAGGCGATGGCGGTTTCAAATTTCTGCCGTTTTAAACAGCGTTGAATCGATTTTGCCATTGCCAAATCATCATCAGCAATCAGAACACGATCACCCGCAGGTTTCAGTTCGTCGGGAATCGGCATTTCATACTCGGTTAAAAAAGCGAGAAAGTCGTTCAATGGAATACGGTTGTTTCCACGTCCCGGCAACTGATAAGCCTTGAGGTATCCCTGCGAAATCCAACGGGTAACGGTACGAAAATGCACATCGCAATATTTCGCAATCTCTCTCGGTGTCAGACTTTGTTTTTCCACGGTTCATCCTTTCGTTATTGTTGAGCTGTCCTGTTCTTCTAAGTATAGACAAATAGGACAAAAGCGTCAATTGAGCGTGTTGGGCTAAATGACGCATCACGGGCAGATTAAGAAAGTAGCAGGCCTACAATGACCGAGAGAAAAATTCCCAAACTTATTTAATGAGGCCTTAATTTTTGATTTTATCGGGGTGATGACAG
>CAZRYI010000183.1:0-4710 GCA_964604255.1 uncultured Nitrospirota bacterium | reverse complement strand
GCCTTCATCGGCCCATACGGTATTGCCACTCAGCACAAAGCCAAACACTGTCATGACGATAGTCTGTATAAAGATTCCCCGTAATTGTCCCATTTCCTACGATCCTCCCTTATTAAAATTGTGAACTGCGCATTATCTTCAAGATTCGTTGATAGATCAAGAATTATTTCAGGATCGCTTTCAAACAGAATTTGTTTTTTCGGATGAAGCACTGTATAAAGCCAATTCGCTAATTGTAACGATATCTAAAGAGATGTGCTTGAAAAGTAACGAATCCATCAGGGCCTTCGGAAAAAGTGCCGGTATTTTTATCCTGCTCTTTTGTGTGCTTCTTTTGCCGATGTTGCACATTCATCCAGCGGACGAACACGCTCACGGTGCAACAGAGCAACATCGGCACCAGATAGTTCTTCATGCCGATTTTTTCCCCAATGCGACACATGGGCACGAAGAGCACGAACAAGATGATCGTCAGTTCGATTTTTCAATCAATCTTTCACAGCAAACCTTGTCTCAAATTGATCTGCACACCTTGCATATCGCTCAATCCTACCCGTTTTCTTCAATCGCAAAAAGAAGTCCGCTTGTTTTCGTTCAGGATACGATTGACCTCTCAACCTTGTCCTCTTTCCAGAGCGGTATTACAAAATATCAACAAAAGCCTCCGACACAAATACCCCAATTTTCAAGCCCTTCGCTACGCGCTCCTCCACATTTCGCATAACTTTCTACAGAGTTAAGTTCATCTCTAGAAGGCCTGTTTCGCCTTTTTCACGCGAAGCATCATGTGTATTGGAGGACAGATCCCATGTATTGGAAAAGACCCTTTGCCCTTGTTTTGTTATTGGCGCAGTTGTCGGCTTGCCAGAATGCTCCGCTGCCGCAGGCAGATGCCGAAGCAGGAGAGGAAGCACCCATTGTGATTACCCAATGGACGGACAAAACCGAACTCTTCGTTGAATTTCCTCCGCTTGTGGTGGGCAGAGAAAGTCCTTTTGCTGCTCACTTTACTGATTTAACAACATTTAAAGCCGTCGCCTCCGGTGCCGTTGTCACGACTTTAAAGGGCAAAGACGGTCACACAATCAGCTCCCGAACCCCGATGCCGATTGCTCCGGGCATCTACAGGCCGGTGATCATCCCGGACAAAGCAGGGATTTATGACCTGAGTTTTCACCGCTTCGATGCCGAAGATGGCAGCCATGTTGATACGGTGAATGCCGGAGAGGTGCATGTCGTCGCAAAACAAGAAGACTTACTCTCACCAGCGGCAGATGAGGCGGATGATGGCATTACTTTCTTAAAAGAGCAGCAGTGGCAGATTGACTTTGCAACAGAGGCAACTGAAAAAAAACAATTGAACGCTAGCCTCAAACTTCACGCCAAAGTGGAAGCCAGGGCTGAAGGCAAGGTTGAGATTATTGCACCCATCGGAGGTCGCATTTTTCCGACAAATGCAGGGGTGCCGAGGCCCGGAATGCAGGTTGAAGCGGGAGAAACCCTGGCGATGATTTTACCGCTCCATGCCGCTTCAAGAAGCCGTGATGACTTGAAGTATGCACTCCGCTCCGTACAAGCAGAATTGAATGCCAGCCAAAAAGACCTGGATCGCATTCAAAAACTCTACAAGGATCAAATTGTGCCGAAGCGACGTTTGGAAGAAGCAGAAAAAAATGTCGCCATCATCAAAGCCCGGCTTGCAGCAGTGAGTTCCCGTGTTTCCCTGCTGGATGTCAATCAGAAAACTGTCAGCAGCAAAAAGTCGCACTTATCAGTGGAGCGTTTTCCACTGCGATCCCCCATCTCCGGCACGATTACAAAAATCAATATGACCTCCGGTGCCCAGGTTAGGGCGGGGGAGGCCCTGTTTACCATTATCGATTTTGATTCACTCTGGATAGAGGGCCGTCTTTTTGAAATTGATATTCCAAAGATTAAAACAGTCACGCATGCACATTTTTCGGCAGCGGCCCTTGTTGCACCCATCGATCTGACTACAGCTGATAGCACTTTGATCACCATCGGACAGGTCATTGATCCGATTCATCGCTCCGTGCCGCTCATCATGCAGGTCAATAATCGGGAGAGAGCATTACGCATTGGGATGCACGGACATCTTGACGTACCGACGGGAGAGACCGTGAATGACGTCGCAATTCCCCTGAATGCGGTCGTCGATGACCGGGGGATTGCAGTGGCTTTTGTGCATGTGGGGGGCGAAAGTTTTGAGCGGCGAGAGTTAAGCCTCGGCATTCAGGATGCCGGTTATGTGCAAGTAAAGTCGGGCATTAAAGCAGGGGAGCGCATCGTCACAAAAATGGCCTATCGTGTTTACCTCGCGTCCCTCTCAACACAACTGCCACAACACGGCCACGCACATTGACACAGTCATGCACATTAAAAATTCCCTCCCCCCGTTTTACAGGGGAAGGGAGAAAGTAGATAACAAATGAATAAACTTATTGCATGGTCTTTGCAAAATCGTTTGATCGTGCTCTCCATCTCTGTTGCGCTTTTGATTATGGGAACGATGGTGGCTTTTCGGATGCCGGTGGATGTTTTCCCCGATTTGACTGCGCCGACCGTGACGATTATGACCGAAGCCCACAGCATGGCCCCGGAAGAAGTTGAAACCCTGGTGACTTTTCCGATTGAAACGGCGGTGAACGGTGCTTCGGGTGTTCGGCGTGTTCGCTCCTCTTCCGCCACCGGCATCTCTGTTGTTTGGGTGGAGTTTGAGTGGGGCACTGACATCTATCGGGCAAGACAGGTGGTGAATGAGAAATTACAGGTCATCAGCAGCGCATTGCCGGAGGAAGCTGATCAACCCATTTTGGCGCCGGTTTCTTCCATTATGGGAGAGATTATGCTGGTCAGTCTCACGAGTGACAAACATGATCCCCTGGAAGTGCGCTCCACCGCAGACTGGATTGTACGTCGTCGCCTGCTGGCAGTGCCGGGTGTTTCTCAAGTCATTCCCATCGGCGGCGGGACAAAACAATATCAAGTGCTTTTGTCTCCTGAACTGATGGCGACCCACAAGGTCAGCCTCAATGAGGTGGTCTCTGCCCTCAAAACCAGTAATCAAAATACCTCCGCCGGTTTTTTTGTAGAAGGTGCGCAAGAATATCTGATTCATGGCATCGGTCGCATCAAGTCCCCTGAAGACATCGGAAATACCCTGGTGAAGATCCATGAGGGCAAAACAATCTTGGTAAGCCAATTGGCTGAAATTCGTGTTGGTCCGGCGATTAAACGGGGTGAAGGGACTACGCAGGGCAAACCCGCCGTCATCCTGAATATTCAAAAACAACCCGGCGCAAATACCCTGAGCCTGACGGCGGAGCTGGATCGTGTGCTGGATGAAATCGCCGACTCGCTGCCTGAAGGCATTGTCATCAATAAACATATTTTTCGGCAAGCTGATTTTATTGAGATTTCAATCGACAATGTGACCGGTGCCCTTTTAGACGGGGCAATCGTTGTGGCTGTCATCATGGCTTTCTTTTTGATGGATCTTAGGGCCACATTTATTACGCTCACCGCCATTCCTTTGTCTCTTCTGGTGGCAGTATTAAGCCTTCGGTTTTTTGAGATCACCATCAACACCATGACTTTAGGCGGCATGGCCATTGCCATCGGGGCTTTGGTGGACGATGCCATTATTGATGTCGAAAATGTGTTTCGACGGCTCAAGTCTAATGAAGCGCTGCCGGAATCGGAACGCTCAAGCACCCTGCTTGTCACACTGAAAGCCTCACTTGAGATTCGCCCTTCTATTACCTTTGCAACCTTTATCATTACCCTTGTTTTTGTACCGCTCTTTTTTCTCAGCGGTGTCGAAGGACGTCTGCTTCAACCCCTGGGACTGGCTTATATTATCTCCCTCTTTGCCTCTCTTTTTGTCGCAGTTACGGTCACGCCGGTGCTCTGTTCACTCCTGCTGCCGAAATCAAAAACGATTACAGAGAAAAAAGAGAGCTTTGTCATGCGGACACTCTGTGCCGCGTATCAAAACTTACTCTCTGCTGTGCTGCATCGTCCCCTCACGATTATTCTGGTTTCCCTGCTCATTTTTGTCATGACCCTGGCTTTGATTCCGAAGATGGGCCGTGTCTTCCTGCCGGAATTTAATGAAGGCACACTCACAGTCAACACCGTGACCCTGCCCGGTACTTCGCTTGCGGAATCCAATGCCCTGGCAGAGATGGTGGAGGCCATTCTGCTTTCTTTTCCAGAAGTGCTGAGCACTGCCCGACGGACAGGTCGCGCCGAGTTGGATGAACATGCACAAGGTGTTGAGGCCTCAGAAATTGATGTCGGACTTCAGATGCAGGATCGTACAAAAGAAGCTTTTCTCGAAGACTTGCGAGGCGCATTGACGGTGGTGCCTGGCATGACAGTGACAATCGACCAACCCATTTCTCATCGCATCGACCACATGCTCTCCGGCACACGGGCCAGCATCGCCGTAAAAATATTCGGGGAAGATTTGCTGCGTTTGCGTCGTTTGGCGCAAGAAGTCAAAGCGGTGATGGAGACGGTGCCGGGGGTGGTTGATTTGGCGGTGGAACAGCAGGCCGACATTCCCATCCTCCGTATCCATTTTGATCGGGACAAAATCGCCCGTGTCGGTCTTGGGGTTGGAGCGGTGGCTGAGGCAATTGAAATCGCTTTTCGTGGCGCGCGTGTTTCACGAATCATGGAGGG
>CAZRYI010000182.1:0-4713 GCA_964604255.1 uncultured Nitrospirota bacterium | reverse complement strand
CCTTGTTCAAGCCTGGTTCGTTATGATTCAATGGTGTATACGATAGGAGGGAATGAATATGAATATTTTGGTTGCACTTGATTTGTCTTCGGCTTCTCAGCAGATTTTGTCTGTTGTCAAAACACTCACCTCCGGTTCATCTGCGAAAGTGTGGTTGTTCCATGTCACAGAACCCAGCTCAGGCATGGTGGACTATAAAGGCAGTCTCAGGAATGATGAATCCGATGATCGTCTGGACACCGATTATGCCCGTGATCAGATTGCTCAAAAATTCCATGATGAACATGCGACCCTGCAAAAAGAGGCAGAAAAACTTAAAACGGCGCAAGTCAGCGTTACCGCGCGTATTGTGCAGGGTTCACCGACTGAGATCCTATTGCAAGAATCGGAAAAACTCGCAATTGATATGATCGTGGTTGGCTCTCATGGGCACGGGGCGCTCTATAGTATGCTCATCGGAAGTGTCAGCGAGGACATCCTGAAGCAGTCAAGCTGTCCCGTGCTGGTGGTGCCCACGCATGAGCGCACCGCGTGATTGTTCCATGCGGGTCAACATTTCTAAGGAAGCTCTGATTAAGTCTGGCTTCTGAGATTTTTCCCTGCTGCCTGCTCTCCGATAATTCCCCTTATGAAATCAATTGACCTGAAATTGTGGCGGGATCTTTGGGCGATGAAGGGTCAGGCCCTTGCCATTGCACTGGTGATTGCGGGGGGCATCTCAACCTTTATCATGTCCCGAAGTACCCTGGATTCGCTGCAAGAGACTCGGGCGACTTTTTATCGCGACTACCGTTTTGCAGAAGTCTTTGCCTCCCTCAAACGTGCCCCGGAATCCTTAAAAAAACGTGTCAGAGAAATTGCTGGTGTGGATCGCATTGCCACCGCAGTGATTGCCGAAGTTAAAATCGAACTGGCGCACTTTCCCGATCCGGTCACGGGCAGCCTTGTTTCCATCTCTGATGCAAAAGCCGATGGTTTAAATACACTCTATTTACGGTCGGGACGTTTTACAACACCGGGCCGATCCGATGAAGTGGTCATCAGTGAAGCCTTTGCAGAAGCCCACACTTTTAGTCCCGGTGACGCTTTATTTATTGTCGTCAACGGACGTCGAAAGGCCCTGCATATTGTCGGCATCGCACTCTCACCAGCCTACATTTACCAGATTGCCCCCGGTTCCTTCTTTCCCGATTTTGAGCGTTATGCCGTACTCTGGATGGATCGGGAAGCTATCAGCGCCGCAACAGATATGCTCGGTGCCTTCAACCAGCTTTCTTTAACCTTAGCGGCAAATGCACAATTAAAAGAGGTGATTGACCGCCTGGATGTCCTGCTTGCGCCCTATGGTGGTTTCGGCAGCTATGGGCGCGAAGACCAGCTTTCTCACCGCTATCTCAATGAAGAATTTCGGCAGTTGGAAAAAATGGCCATCATTTTCCCCATTATTTTTCTGGGTGTGGCGGCCTTTCTGCTGAATGTTGTTGTGACCCGTATTGTCGGCACCCAGCGGGAACAAATCGCCATTTTAAAGGCCTTTGGTTACCGCAATCGAGACATCGGTCTGCATTACACCAAGTTGGTGATTTTGATTGTCATCATCGGAGCCATCATTGGCGTATTCGGCGGCATACAGCTGGGACACTTGCTTTCCGGTATCTACATGGCCTTTTATCGCTTTCCTTTTCTGTCATTTACTTTGCACCCGAGCATGGTGCTCAGCGCAATCTGTGTTGCAATTATTGCGGCCCTCTTAGGCACCTTCTTCGCCGTTCGCAAGGCTGCCCTGCTGCCACCGGCAGAAGCCATGCGTCCCGAACCCCCTACGATTTATCGGGAAACCCTGTTTGAACGCATTGGTCTCAAACGCTGGTTGGGACAGCCCAGTCGCATGATTGCGCGGCATATTGAGCGCCGTCCGATCAAATCACTTTTGTCGGTGATCGGCATTGCAATGGCCTGCGCCATCATGATGGTGGGTTCTTTCCAGGAAGATGCCATTAATTTCATGGTCGAAATCCAATTTGGCCGATCCCAGCGGGAAGACATCGCAGTTTCTTTTGCTGAAGCCACCTCACAAAGTGTCATGAATGACTTAGAAAATATTGCCGGGGTCAACTACGTTGAACCTTTCCGTGCTGTGCCGGTGCGTCTGCATTTTGAACATCGCGCCTACCGTACAGCGATTCAGGGGATGAAATCGGACGGCGATCTGCAACGTCTGATCAACACCGAATTTGAGGCCGTGACATTGCCTGCTTCTGGCATTGTGCTGAGTGGGCATTTGGGTAAAATTCTGGGTCTTCAGCTTGGAGACCGAGTGAGTGTTGAAGTCCTCACAGGCAATCGGGTGCGTCGTGAAGTGGTCGTTATGGGTTTTGTGAAACAATACATGGGCGTCTCGGCCTACATGGATTTGAAAGCACTCAATCGTTTTCTGAATGAAGGGAACGCGATTTCCGGGGCTTTTTTATCCATTGATCATGCCCAACAAACCGCGGTTTATGATGCCTTGAAAGCCAGCCCCAAAATTGTCGGCACGATTGTGCGTGAATCGGCCATTAAAAGTTTTAACGATACGATGGGGGAAACCCTGCTGATTTTCACCTTTATCAATACTTTGCTGGCAAGCACCATTGCTTTCGGCGTGGTGTATAACAGTGCGCGCATCATGCTTTCTGAACGCAGCCGGGAGCTGGCAAGCCTGCGTGTGCTTGGCTTGACGCGGGGAGAAATCTCTTACATCATGCTGGGAGAGCTGGTTTTATTGACCTTTGCCGCCATTCCCCTAGGTTTTCTGATCGGACGTGGTTTTTGTGCCTACATTTCTAACAATCTCCAGACTGATCTTTATCGTGTGCCGCTCATTTTAGAACCCAGTACCTATGGGTTTTCTGCGACGGTGGTGCTGATTTCAACCGTGGTATCCGGTTTGATTGTGCGTCGCAACCTCAATCATCTGGATCTTGTGGCCGTACTGAAAACGAAGGAGTAATTTTTTTGAAGCGTTTTGCATGGCCGATATTCGCCCTGGCTGTCATTTTGGTGCTGGTACTTTCATTTCAGGACAAACCGGTCTTTGTGGAAATTGCTCAGGTAAAGCGTGGCCCCTTACAGGTCAACGTCGTTGAAGAAGGCAAAACACGCTTGATCGACCGCTTCATTGTTTCCGCACCCGTAACTGGTTTTGCTCACCGTATCAACCTGGATGTGGGGGATGAGGTGAAACGCGGAGAAGTATTGTTACAACTCGCGCCACAGCGCTCCAGGGTACTCGACCCTCGCAGTCGGGCTGGAGCGCAAGCACGAGTTGCTGCGGCCTCGGCATCCCTGAGTGCAGCAGAAGAAGGTGTCGGTGCAAGTGAGGCCGATGCCACCCTGGCATCAGCCACTTTGAAACGACTGAAAAAACTGCATGCCGAAGGTTTGAGCCCACAAGAGGCATTGGATGAAGCGCAAGCAAAGGCACGTCGCGCCCGTTCGGCTCTAAGATCCGCAAAATTTACGGTGGAAGTGGCCCGTTTTAAATTAGAAGAAGCGGAAACAGCCCTGCGCTATTCCGGGGCGGAAGCGCATCAAAGTGAGACCGCCCTGGTTGCCATCAAAGCCCCGGTGCATGGACGCATTCTCAAAATCAATCATCCGAGCGAGGGTGTGGTTCAGGAGGGTCAAAACCTCATTGAAATCGGCGATCCCAAAGCCCTGGAAGTGGAAACCGACGTGCTTTCAGCCGATGCGGTGCGTATCAGCGTCGGCATGAAGGTGCTCTTTGAACGATGGGGTGGTGCTGCGCCGCTTGAAGGGCGGGTTCGGGTAATTGAGCCTGCCGGGTTTACAAAGGTCTCGGCCCTGGGAGTTGAAGAGCAGCGTGTGCTGGTGCTTGCAGACATCGACTCGCCCAATGTGCTTTGGGAACGGCTGGGTGACGGATTTCGTGTGGAGAGCCGATTTATGCTTTGGCAGGGTGAGGACATTCTACAAGTCCCAACCAACAGCCTTTTTCGCTACAAAGGCAGTTTTGCTGTTTTTGTTGCCAAAGCGGACAAGGCGATACGTCGCGAGATTGAAATCGGTCATCAAAACGGCCTGATCACAGAAGTAGTTTCGGGGCTTTCCGAAGGAGAGTTTGTCATCAGCCATCCAAATGACGCAATAGAAGACGGCGTCCGCATTCGCCAGGAATAAAGAAAAACCCTAAGCCTCCTCACAATCACCCCCCTTTATGAAGGGGGGACAAAGGGGGGATTTTAAAACCATGCCCAAAAAAAATATCATTGTACTGGCCATGCACGGGACGCCTCCGAATGATTTTCCGCCGGAGCAGAGACGACAGCTTTTTGAACTGCGCGCACAACTGCGCGGGCATAAAAACCAAAACCCGGCATTGATTGCAACACGCGATGCGCTCTACAAAAAAATGCTGCGTTGGCCGCGAACAGAAAAAAATGATCCCTTCTACTGCGGATCTCAAACCCTGGGAGAAGCACTCAGTCTTCAGACTGGTTTGGAAGTGGTCGTCGGTTTTAATGAGTTTTGCGATCCCGACCTTGATGCGGCCATTGATCTGGCAGTGCAAGCAGGCAGCGCACAGATTATCGTCACAACACCGATGGTGACCCCGGGTGGTGGACATTCAAAAGGGGATATTCCCGCCGCCATTGAACGGGGAAAAACACGCCATCCGAATATCAAAATCCGTTATGCCTGGCCTTTTCC
>CAZRYI010000181.1:0-4722 GCA_964604255.1 uncultured Nitrospirota bacterium | reverse complement strand
TCCGGTTTTTATCTGGCCATGTTTCTTGCGACGCCAGTGGTATTCGCAGGTGCAGACAGCGTAAACCATGTTGCGATCTTTTTAGGGGAAACCGATTCTGACACCACTAAAACCACTGACTTTACAGCCGGTATAGAATATGAGCGTCGACTGCCGTTCCTAAACAACATGTTCGGAGTCGGCTTAACCTTTGAAAGAATTTTTTATAAAAAAGACATCGACATTTACCTCGTCAACTTCATCGCCCATCCTTGGAAAGGCTTAAAATTCAATGCTTCTCCAGGTAAGGAAAAGAAAAAAGGGAAGACTTTCGACATTTTTAGATATGGTGTCGCTTACGATTTTCATGTGGGCCAATATTCAGTCACCCCGATGCTGAATATCGACACCGTAAAAAGTAAAACAGCCATTGTCTATGGTATTGCATTCGGAATGGGATTTTAATTTAATCCGGCATTTAGCTTTTTAAAGGGAGGCGAATCTTGTATTCGCCTCCCTTTTTTTATAGAGAATCAAACAAACTGCTGCGGGTCAATTTCGATATCAACACGTAAATCTCCCTTCTGTAACTTTCTCCATCTTTTCAGAGCAAGCTGCAAAACCGGCGCAATTTCGCTCTGCTTCCCACCTTTTAGTAGAATTTGATAGCGATAAGCCTGCTTAATCCGTAACAAGGGCGCGGGTGCAGGTCCTAATATCGACACGTCTTTTTTGCCACCCAGCGCCTTTTGCAAACAATGCAGAAGCGTGTCCGCCCCCGCCGCAACAGTCTCTTCTTTGGCATGTCTCAAAAGAAGCAGGGTTAAACGTGTAAAGGGGGGGTAGGCCATTTCCTGCCTGAGCCCAATCCCTTGCTGATAAAAAGAAAGATAATCATGCGTCGTCGCCGCTTTGATGGCGATATCCTCAGGGTGAAAGGTTTGAACAATGACTTCTCCCTGCAAATCTCCCCCCCCCCCCCCCCCCCCCCCCCCTGGTTAAAAGAGAAAAAGGGGGCCCCGCGCAACGGAGATCCCGGAAGGGTAAAGGAAAATCCCCCCCAAAAACGCCCGCCCAGCAACCTGAGTCAAAAGCTGAAAGGTGCGCTCCGACGAACGGAAGTCCGGTAAGTGCAAGGACATATCCGCCGATAACACCCCGACCAGCGTCACCTTTGGAAAGTCATGGCCTTTGGCGATCATTTGCGTACCGATGAGAATGTCGGTTTCTTCGGAAGCCATTTCACTTAAGATTTTGCCATGTGCCCCTTTCTTCTGTGTCGTATCCCGATCTAATCGGGCAACTCTGGCATCGGGAAAAAGGCTGCGCACAATCTCCTCAGTTTGTTCAGTGCCAATACCCATAAAGTGGATTTCAGTGCCATGACACTCGGGACAATCCGTCGGAGAAGCAGTTTCAAAGCCACAATAATGGCAAGTGAGGCGCTTTGCACTTTTGTGAAACGTTAAAGAAACACTGCACTGCTTGCAGCCGGGCGTGTGACCACAGGATCGACAGAGCAGAAAAGGCGAAAAACCACGGCGATTCACAAAAAGCAGGATCTGTTCTTTGGCCTCAAGGCGCTTTTTAATGGCTGCAAAAAGGGTTTTAGTGAAAAAAGGGCGGATCCATTCTGATTTTTCTTTGAGATCAAGCAGACGAACCGGGGGCAGCGGTCTTGTCTCCACCCGATCCGGCAATGCCAAATAGCAATATTTACCCGTTTGACTGTTGTGATAGCTTTCAAAGGAAGGCGTTGCCGATCCGAGCATGACAACCGCTTTTTCATCTCTGCCGCGCACCAAAGCAAGGTCGCGCGCATTGTAACGGCTACCTTCTTCCTGCCGATAGGAGGCGTCGTGTTCTTCATCAACAATAATCACTGCCAGTGATTTTAGAGGCGCAAATATCGCCGAGCGCGCGCCGATGGCCAAGAGGGCCTCACCTGAGGCAATCCGTCGCCATTCATCATAGCGTTCTCCTGCCGAAAGGCCACTGTGAAGCAAGGCGACCTGCTCTCCAAAGCGCTCGTAGAAACGCGCTGCAATATGGCTTGTCAGTCCAATCTCCGGCAAGAGCAGGATCGCCCCCTTTTTTTGCTGCAAAGCTGTGGTAATTGCCTGGAGATACACTTCGGTTTTGCCGCTCCCGGTCACACCATGTAAGAGAAAGGGAGCAAACTGCCTCAGATTGATCGCCGCTTTAAGGGCCGAAACCGCTGTCGCCTGATCTTGATTCAGGGTGATCTCGCCTTTGGCTCGAAAGTTTTTTTCTCGATGAGGTGTTCTATTCAAGGCCGTTTCAATTTTTTTAATCCGGCCACTTTGAAGCAGGCGACGAAGCGCCGAGCGTTCGGTGCCCACTTCAAAATCCTCCAGAGCCATCGTCCCTCCAGCGTCAATCAGGCGCTTAAGAACCTGAGCCTGCTTCGGAGCTGATTTTTGAAGTGGTTTTTCAGATGGCAGGGCTTCAGCTTTAGAGGCTTCTAAAACAATCATCTGGCGATATTTAATTTGTACTCTGGGTTTTTTCAGTGTCCAGGATATTTGCAAGGCCCCCTTTTTTTTTAACTCGGCGAGTGGGCGACTTAAGCCGGAATGCCCCAGATTTTTTTTCAAGTCCTGCTCACTCATCTCTTCTTTTTTCAGCAAACAATCAATGATTGCCCGCTGAACCAGAGAAGAGGTCTTTTCCATCAAGCGACTTGCGTCTTCTGTCGCCTTGAAATGCCGTGTTGGCAGGACATGAATGCCAGCGGGCAACACAGTTTTGATCAGGGCGCCGAGCGGGGTTTGATAATAAGAAACAATCCAAAGCAAGAGTTTAAAAAGCCTGGGGCGAATGAGAGAGGACTCATCCAGTAAAGCAAGGACTGCCCGAGTTTTCGGCACATCGGCCTTGGCAAGCGGGCGAACAAAAAAAGCGACCTTCCAGTTTCGACCAAAAGGCACCAGCAGACGCGCACCGGCTTCAATCGCCTTTTTTTCAAGATCTAAAGGGAGGTGATAGTGATAGCGTCCATCTGTTTCAGGCAGGACACACTCAATATAGTGTTTCACTACGCGCTTTTCGGAGTCTTATTGGGATAAAACAGTTTGAGAAAGACTTCGTGGACTGAGCCGGTATGCACCTTGTAATCGGCCTTCAAGTTTTCGGAGGCCGATCCGCTGTCTGTATCTTTGAAACCCAGCCGAAGCGCCAAGCGCCTGAGTTCGGCAGTGTCTCGTGGAATCAAGTAGGTTTGGTGATCATTCACCATCTGAAGTTTGTTTTCAAGATCTCTCAGAAACAGATAGGCCTCACACAAAACTGACTCGGCTTTAGCAGAGAGATGTCTTTTGATTGTGAGGCGTTTTAAGGCATCCGTCGTTCCTATCTTTCGTAAGCTCATATCATTACGACCAAAATAAAGCTGGAGCGACTGAATGATAAATTCAACCTCGCGAATACCGCCAAGCCCCAACTTGACATTGATACCCATCTGATCTTTTAAACTGACTTTTTTATCGATTTGTTCTTTGCAGTCTTTGACGGCATCCAAACCCTGTCGTTCAAAGGGACGTTTATAAGCAAAATGAGACGCCATCATTAAAAAAGATTGTCCAAGTGGACGATCTCCCGCCACCGTCCGTGTGCGCAACAAAGCCAGACGTTCCCAGATTTCGCCGCGTTTATCATAATATTGGCGGTAGGCCTGCAAGGACAAGGCGATGGGCCCCATGTCCCCTTCCGGCCTCAAACGCAAATCAACGCGATACACATAACCCTGTTCGGTATTGTCATTCAAGGCGGCAGTAATGTCTTTTGAAAGACGGTCGAAATAGTCCACATTGTCAATCTGACCCTGCAGCTCTTGCTCCTCATCTTTTCCGCCTGTTTGTATTACGCCCGAGGTCTTGCCCTGACGGGAGGTAAAAACAAAGAGCAGATCAACATCGGAACTAAAGTTCAACTCGCGACTGCCCAGTTTTCCAAGTGCCAGGACAGTAAAGCCATTCTCAACCCAAAGCCCTTCATCATCTTTAATTTGTGGTCGCCCATATTTCTTTCGTAAGGTTTGCTCGCAAATCCAAAGTGCGCGTTCAATGAGGGCATCGGCTAGACCAGACAATTCCCTCAGGGTCTCTTTCACTGTGGCGATTCGCAAGAGGTCTCTCACACCAATGCGAAGGATCTCCTTCCGCTTAAAGATACGGAGCATGTCAAGACGGCTTTCTTGGGTCTTCAGCAATCGCGAACATTGCCCGAGTTCTTTTTTATATGCCGACTTATTTTTAGACTGTTTGAGCTGCTTTGCATCAAAAACCCAATAAAAATACTCAGGGTTTCTAATCAGCACATCCGAGAGAAAAGGACTACCACCGAATATTTTTGCGGATTGACGCAGGGTTAAAGGTGCGGCTTGAAGGAAAGAAAAAAGGTTTGTTTTACTAAAGGCAGTTTTGCAGAAACGCTCAAAATTATTCAGCGCTTGATCAGGACAGGGCGAGTTTGCAAAGGCAGACAGGGCATCTTCCAGCATATCGGCAAAGCGTTTTCGATCTGCTGTCCCATCAAAAATGGATTGAATGTTGATATCAGCTTTATGAATATCCTCAAAACCGTAAGGTTTCAAGAGGATGGCGACCTCATCCTTATTCAGCTTCGACGCAAGTATCAGGTCTTTCAGCATTGATTAACTCCTGGGAAATATGTTCGGCATTATACGCTCAGAATTATAGGATCGCAATTTGAAGTTTGAAC
>CAZRYI010000180.1:1812-4836 GCA_964604255.1 uncultured Nitrospirota bacterium | reverse complement strand
TTAATGTTTGAAATGTCTCATGCCGGTAAAGACCATTGCCATATTGTGTTCGTTGATTGCGGCGATGACTTCGTCGTCTCGAATTGAACCTCCCGGTTGAATGACGGCGGTGATGCCTGCTTCGGCTGCGGTATCCAGGGCATCGCGAAAGGGGAAAAAGGCGTCAGAGGCCATGACACAGCCTTTGATTGGAAACTGGGCTTTCAGGGTGGCGATTTTTACTGAATCGACCCGGCTCATTTGACCCGCACCTATGCCGATGGCCTGCCCCGGTATTGCAAAAATAATCGCGTTTGATTTCACCTGTTTGCAAACGCGCCACGAAAAAAGCAGGGCCGCCATTTCACTTTCAGTCGGCTTTCGAGCGCTCACAAGCTTCAGAACGGAAGGATCTGAAATGATGCTGCTATCATGCTCTTGCACAAGTAAGCCACTTGTCAGGGGTCTTAAATCAAATCGCGCGGGCAGAACACCTGAAATTGAATCTTTTCCCGCCTCAATAATTCGGAGGTTCTTTTTGGTTTTGAAAATGGCAAGTGCTTCTGCATCCACTTCGGGCGCAATCACCACTTCCATAAAGGTGGAAACGATCTCTTTTGCGGTTGCCGCATCCACCGGACGGTTAAAAGCTGCGACCCCGCCGAAGGCGGAGAGGGGATCGGTTGATCGGGCCTTGCAATAAGCATCCACAAGGCTGTCTGCTGTCGCCACGCCGCAGGGGTTGTTGTGTTTTACCACCACAGCCGCAATCTCTTCAAAACCACGAACCAGCTCAAAGGCCGCATCCATGTCGAGGAAGTTATTGTAAGACATGGCCTTTCCCCAGAGCTGATTTAAGTCGCTCTCGTTTCCGGCAGACTGATAGAGTGCCGCTTTTTGGTGTGGGTTTTCACCGTAACGCAGAGACTGGACTTTCTGAAATTTCAGAGACAGGGTATCGGGCAGGGCTTCTTCTGTTGTGTCGGGTGAATCAGGTGAGGCATCCAGCCCATCAAGATAAGCAAAAATCGCCCGGTCATAACTTGCGGTGGATTGAAAAACTTTCTTGGCCAGGCGCGCCTTGCTTTCGATGGAAACGCTTCCATCGGCTGCCTTCATTTCATCCAAAATGCTTGTGTAGTCCGCAGGGTCACAAATGACGGTCACGTCCTTATAATTTTTTGCTGCGGAGCGAAGCATGGTTGGGCCGCCGATATCTATTTGCTCAATGGCTTCATCTAATGTAACACCCGGTTTGGCGATGGTTTCAGCAAAGGGATAAAGATTTACCACCACGAGGTCGATTGCCCTAATGCCTTGTTGTGCCATTTGTTCGACATGTTCTGGATCGTGTCGTTTTCCCAGGATGCCGCCATGAATTCGCGGATGAAGCGTTTTCACCCGACCTCCCAGCATTTCAGGAAATCCGGTTTCTTCTGAAACCTCTTTGACCGGGACGCCCGCATCTTTCAGAAGTCGATAGGTGCCGCCCGTGGATAAAATCTCGACAGACAGCGCATTCAGCCCTTCTGCAAATTCAACAATGCCTTCTTTATGATAGACGCTTAAAATCGCCCTTTTAATGCAAGCCATGATGCCTCCAAAAATCAAAATTGTTTCAAGTGGGTCGGAGTATATTGAAAAGGCTCCGGCAACTCAAGAACAGATCAATCACTCCGTATATCCACACTATTTCATGTTATTTTTTCTGTTGTCTTCTCTATGATATTCGCTGCCTTAGGTTCGCTTGCTGAAAGCTTTAAATTCATTTCGTTGATCATGCGATTGGTGACATCAACGATGAGGGGAAAAAGATCCTGGATTTCCTGAGTATCATAGGTTTTTTCAGGATGCTGAGTCGGGTTTCTAAACGCAGAACGAATATGATCCAGATGTCTTAATGTATGGTTATCAATTCTTTTATCTCTTTTTTTTCTCAGTGCCACAGTGATGTGGCCCCAGGTAATATCTGAAGTGGCTGGACCGATAAAGGTGACATAATATTGGCGTAATATCCCTTCAATACCACGCAAAAGATGAAAGGCTGCGGCTGTAGAACACTCAAATGCGATGCAGCGCCCCGCCGATTTAAAGTCGGACTGTGCGATATCCGAGAGTTGGTCGAAGGTGCCGGGAGCAAACAGACCTTTCATATCATTGAGTAGCTTTTCGACATCCAGTCTTTTTTCGGTAACGACATAGTTATAGATGCCCTTGGTTTCAGCAGAAAAAGTAGAGCGAATCGCTTTGATGGCTTCCTTCAGCTCTTCAGCTTCTGCGGCAGAGAGTGCTGCATCTTCACTTTTCAAGGACAACTTTTCCTGAACCTTTCTTAAACGATCCGAGGCGCGATTTGTGACATGCAACTGAAAATCATCCAGCATCTTTAAAAAACGCTCGATATTTTCAAAAATAAAGCTTTCGCCATGGATTCTCCGGCCCTTTGTCGCATCTTGCAAATACCTGAAGCCGGTACCCACTTTGATATAGGTCCAAACATTAATCGGTTTCACAGAGACTCCTTTTTAAAACCCAGCCTGTCATTTCGTGCGGAGTGCATTTGACAGGATAGAGCGCTTTATTTATATCTACAAGTATTATTGTTCAGAGCGATGAAAAACCTATGATACATCTCGTCGTCGCGCTAATCCACGAAGCACGTCCCCTGATTGCGCATTATCGTCTGCAACGACTCAAAGGGGATCATCCTTATGCAATCTATGGCAATGCACAATTCACGCTCATTATTTCGGGGATCGGAAAGGTCGCCTCTGCCGCCGCAACGGCTTACCTGCAAGCCCTCTCAGTGGATGCCGGAGCAGTGGCATGGTTGAATTTCGGCATTGCCGGACACAGTGATTTTAAAGTAGGGGAGGGTTTTATTGCCCATCGCATCCTTGAGCAAGCGACGGCGCATGTCTATTATCCACCGCTCATTTTCCCCTTTCCCAGCGTTTCCAGCGACTTAATCACCGTTGATCGCCCGGAAAAGGACTATAGAATCCTGGGAGGCTACGATATGGAAGCGAGCGGCTATTATCAAAT